>CAMLFI010000025.1 GCA_946479225.1 uncultured Mucilaginibacter sp.
GGGTTGCAACTGATCCTGGTGGTGTAAATCTGATCAATAAGAAGAACAACTTTAGCGTAAGGTATCTTTTAAACGATCCGAAAGATGTTCGGAGCCTTAGCCAGAACAGTATTACGTCTATGTACAAGGATGACAGGGGAATTATCTGGCTGGGTACATACAAGCAAGGCGTGAATTATTTTAACAGCAATATTATATCGTTTCCGCTTTACCGTCATCAGGAATCTAATGCAAACAGCCTTCCATTTGATGATGTAAACCGCTTTGTAGAAGATAAATCAGGAAATATCTGGATAGGTACTAATGGCGGAGGACTAATATTTTTTGACAGGAAAAACAACACATTTAAACAGTATCGGCACAGCGCAAACGACAAAAATAGCCTGAGTAACAACGTTATTGTAAGCCTGTGTTTAGATAGTAAAGGTATTCTTTGGATTGGAACTTATTTAGGGGGCCTTAACAGTTTTGATGGAGAGAATTTTGTGCATTACAGGCATAATGACACTGATCCATTCAGTTTAGCCAGTGACAACGTATGGGAAATATTTGAAGACAGCGAGCAAAAGCTATGGATTGGCACTTTAGGCGGGGGAATGGATATTTTAGACAGAAATACCCATCGGTTTAAGCACTACCCGTATAACGACGATTCATCTGACCTGATACCCTCTAACTATGTTTTTTCTGTTTTAGAGACCAAAAAAGGGGAAATTTGGATAGGTACTTCCGAAGGGATTTCTGTTCTTCAAAAAAAGGGGGCTAAGCCGGTCTTTTATCAGGAAACAAGCAACAAAAACAGTTTAAGTAATAATAATGTAATCTGCGCCATAGAAGACAGCCAGGGAAGGATCTGGGTGGGCACCCGGGATGGTTTGAACTTGTTCAATAGAGAAGCAAAGCAATTTCAAAGATTTACCACTGCCGAAGGGCTTCCGGATAATATGATATTAAATATCGTTGAAGACAAACATCAAACGCTTTGGATATCTACACCAAACGGACTGTACAACGTTGTTCCCAAACCAACGAAAACCGGGTTGGATCTTTCAATCACCAATTATGATGAATCAAACAATCTGCAGGATCGGGAATTTAATGACAATGCGGCGCTTGTAACGCGCAACGGCAAATTGATCTTTGGCGGTCCTTCCGGTTTTAATATTATTGATCCCGACAAAATTCCGAAAGCAACTCATCGGCCCAAACCCGTTTTTACTGGTTTGCAAATATTGAATAATAATGTTGAGCCGGGCGAAAAGATAAATAACCGCGTGCTGTTGCCTCAACCGCTATCGCAACTTCAAAACATCGAATTAAAGTACAAAGAGAATGTATTTTCTATTGAATTTGTTTCTCTTGATTACGGCCGCAACGCCGGGCATAAATATGCTTATATGATGGAGGGTTTTAATTCGGATTGGTTATATGTAAACGGCAACCAAAGAAGAGCAACTTATACAAACCTTAATCCGGGCAATTATACTTTTAAAGTTAAGGTATTAAACCTTGACGGGGTGTGGAGTGATGAAAGAACGCTGCAAATTAATATAGCACCACCATTTTGGCGAACTACTATAGCGTATTTTATTTATTTGCTGATAGCTGCCGGATTATTTTTACTTGTTCGACGAATTACGCTGGACAGGATCCATATGCGTTATGAGATGCAATTGCAGCGCGGGGAAGCAGAAAGGGCCCACGCAATGGATCAGTTAAAGACAAAGTTCTTTACTAATGTAAGCCATGAGTTTCGTACGCCTTTAAGCCTGATAATTTCTCCGTTAGACAGGCTAATTAAGCAAACTGATGATGAAGAACACAAAAAGCAATTAACCGTAATGCAGCGAAACGCGAGGCGGCTGTTGAATATGGTAAATCAATTGCTTGATTTTAGGAAGATAGAAGTGCAGGAAATTAAATTACACCCATCAATTGGCGATATTATTGAATTCAGCAAAGAGATAAGTAACTCTTTTATGGATATCGCCGAAAAAAAGAATATTAGTTTCTCCGTCTTATCTAATGTTGACCGTCTCGAAATTTATTTCGACAAAGACAAAGTTGAAAAGATACTATTCAACCTTCTGTCTAACGCATTTAAGTATACGCATAATGATGGAACAGTAAGTATCAACATTATATACAATGCGCCGGTAAATGACGATGACGATGGTACGATTGCTTTTGAGGTAAAGGATAACGGAATTGGCATCCCTGCAGATAAGCACAATAAGATATTTGAGCGTTTCTTCCAAACCGACGTTCCGACAAGTATGGCTAACCAGGGTACGGGTATTGGTTTAGCAATAACCAAGGAGTTTGTTAGGCTGCATAATGGTATTGTAACTGTGAAAAGCCAGCCAGATGAGGGCACTTGTTTTACAGTATTGCTTCCCGCAAAGAAAGTTTTTGATCCTTCGGCCAAAATTGCATCCGTTAGCGTGTTGGAAGATGAGACCGAAGAAATGTATGGTGATGAAGACCACAAAAAGGGTAAAAAGAAAACCATTCTGATAGTTGAAGACAATGAAGATTTGCGATTTTATCTAAAAGACAATTTAAAAGGCCAATATCACATTGAAGAAGCTACAAACGGAAAAGAGGGTTGGGAAAAAGCCAGGCAATTTAATCCGGACTTAATAGTAAGCGACGTTATGATGCCCCTTATGGATGGCGTTGAATTGGCCAGAAAAATTAAAACGGAAACCATTACTGCCCACATCCCTATTATACTGCTCACGGCCATGGGCAGCGAAGAAAAACAACTGGAAGGTTTAAAAGTAGGAGTGAACGACTATATTACGAAGCCTTTTACTTTTGAAATATTAGCCTCACGCATCAGGAACCTGATTGCGCAGCAAAAACTGTTGCAGAAAAGGTTCCACAAGCAAATAGAAGTAAATCCCGAAGATATAACGATTACACCGGTTGATGAGAAGTTTTTAAAGCACGCCCTGGAAGTAGTTGAAAAAAACATGGATAATTCTGAATTTTCTGTTGAGGATCTCAGTAATGACATGTTTATGAACCGTGTTACGCTCTACAGAAAAATACTCTCAATAACAGGAAAAACGCCAATAGAATTTATTCGTTCCATCCGTTTAAAAAGAGCAGTTCAATTACTGGAGAAGAGTGGCATGTCTGTGGCTGAAGTTGCTTATGCTGTGGGATTTAACAGCCCTAAAGTATTTACGAAGTTTTTTAAGGAAGAGTTTAAGATGCCCCCTTCTCAATATCTCGCCAATAACCACGAAAAAGAAGAGCATCATTCTTCTATCTGAAGGAAGTGCTAAACCGAATAGGTATTAAACCTTATTGAACTACCTGGAAGCATCAGCTACTTATTGGCTTGCAGATGGGATAGTATCGATATTAAAAAAATAACTGCTTTCATAAAACATTCTGTAGCGTTGCAGCTCATCGGCTTTCAAAGTTCTCAAAAAAGCATTTCTACCACTCCTAATTTGTTTAAATAAGGCCCGAAGCACGCTTTTGTAACATTCCTGTAACATTCAATACCATAATCTGCAACATTTTGGCACCATGTTTCAGATTACCGGTATGTTAATTTGTATCATCAAATCAGAGCAATAGTATCTGAATTGAATTATAAACCAATATATAAACGATTCTTTTTTATGAAATTTAGATTACTGATGACCATCATCTGTGCCGTATGTTTTACTGCCGCGTTGGCAGAGCGTACGCCCTATGTTAAAACTAACGATGGGGTTATCGTTTTTACAGATCCTGACTTTACAGGTACTTCAAAAGCAGTTAAGCTTGAGGTTGTATCAGACGATATAATAAGAATTACAGCCGCACCGGGACAAGAAATAGTCGCTTCACAAAGTTTAATTACAGTATACTCCAGGATATCTGATCTATCCTGGAGTTTGGTGCCGGCCAAAGGAAGCGTAGCCGTTAAGACAAAGCACCTCACCGCCTCTGTAGATCTTAAAACAGGCGCCGTTTCTTTCTTTGATAATTATGGCAAAGCAATCGTGGCTGAAAGAAAGGTAAACGGAAGAATGTTTAAACCGGTTGTATTTGATGGCAAGCGCTATTATAGTATTACGCAAACGTTTGAGACAGCAAAAAATGATGCATGGTATGGTCTTGGGCAACACCAAGATGGTGTAATGAATTACAAAGGCCAACAGGTTACGTTTTTTCAAAACAATACAGAGGTAGCTGTGCCATTTTTAATTTCTAATAAAAACTACGGCGTACTATGGGACAATTATTCGCTTACCAAAGCCGGCGATATACGACCACTCCATCAGCTTTCAGATATGCAGCTTTTTTCAAAAAGGAACGAGGCTGGATGGCTTACTGCTTCATATGCCAATGATAAGAGCAAACCTCAGGAGAATTTCGAGAGAGCAGAAACAAATATCAGTATGGAGTTTCTTGGCGAATCAAAGCTTAAGCTTCCTGTAGAATTTGACCCTGCGGCAGGTGCCGTAACCTGGGAGGGTAGCTTGCAAAGTCATCTGTCAGGCATACATCAATTTCACTTTGTTTTCGGCGGCTCTCTGAAAGTTTGGCTTGACGGGAAACTTGTTTTTAATAACTGGCGCAAAGCTTGGAATCCTGCTCCGGCATTGATTCCGATAAATATAAAAAGCGGCGAGAAATTACCCATACGTATAGAATGGATACCTGAGGGTGGCGAATCTTATCTTTCATTAAAATGGCAAGAGCCTCTTTCACAGGAGCAGCAAAATAGATTCAGCTTCAGTTCAGAAGCTGGGCGACAAATAGATTACTATTTTATTTATGGTAATAATATGGACAGAGTTATCTCCGGCTACAGAACCCTAACAGGCAAAGCACCTATTGTACCAAAGTGGGCATTAGGGTTTTGGCAAAGTAGGGAGCGATATAAAACACAAAACGAAATTCTTACCACTGTTGAGGAATTTAGAAAAAGAAAGATCCCGATGGATAATATAGTTCTCGACTGGAGCTATTGGAAGGAAGCAGAATGGGGGAGCCAGGATTTTGATGCGACCCGCTTTTCATCTCCGGATAGTATGATAAACGTGTTGCATAAAAAATATAACACACAGATCATGATCTCGGTTTGGCCCAAATTTTATGAAGGGATATCTGCATACAATGAATTTGATAAAAACGGATGGCTCTATAAAAAGAACATCGCCGATAGGCAGCGCGATTGGATAGGCAAAGGTTACACATCCACATTCTATGATGCATTTGATAGCGGCGCACGTAAAGGATTTTGGGAGCTGATAAACAAAAAACTATATACTAAAGGAATTGATGCCTGGTGGATGGACGCGAGCGAGCCGGACATTCTTTCAAATGTTGACCCGGAAAAAAGAAAACTCCAAATGAGTCCGACTGCGTTAGGCCCATCTGCAGAGTATTTAAACGCGTATCCTTTGCAAAACGCCAAAGGAATATATGAAGGGCAACGATCATCGGATCCGAATAAAAGAGTTTTTCTTTTAACCCGTTCTGGTTTTGCGGGTTCGCAACGATATGCTGCTACTATCTGGAGTGGCGATATAGGCTCAACCTGGCGGGATATGAAAAATCAGATCGCGGCGGGAGTAAATTTCTCAATGTCGGGGCTTCCTTATTGGACTATGGATATCGGTGGATTTGTGGTGCCGTCGAAATTTGAGAATCCGAATTCCGATGGTTTGGAAGAATGGAGAGAACTGAATACCCGCTGGTACCAGTTTGGCGCATTCGTGCCGGTTTTCCGGTCGCATGGCCAATTCCCTTATCGCGAAATATTCAATATCGCTCCCGACACTCATCCTGCATATAAAAGTTTCCTTTACTACGATAAACTGCGCTACCGGCTAATGCCTTATATCTACTCGCTATCCGGCGCTGCTTATCACGATGATTACACCATAATGCGCGGGTTGGCAATGGATTTTCCTAAGGACAACGCTGTATTGAATATTGGAGATCAGTATATGTTCGGCCCGTCATTGTTGATCAATCCGGTGTATGAATACCAAGAAACCAAACGCGACGTGTATCTGCCGCAAAGTGCTGGTTGGTATGATCTTTATACCGGCAAGTGGTATGCAGCCGGCCAGAAAATTATTGCCGATGCACCTTATGAACGTATGCCAATTTTTGTTAAGGCAGGTTCTATTATACCATTCGGGCCTGACCTACAGTACACTTCTGAGAAACCGGCCGATACCGTAACACTCAACATTTATAGCGGAGCCGATGCAACTTTCAAATTGTATGAAGACGAGGGGACTAATTACAATTATGAAAAAGGTGCTTTTGCAGTTATCGAAATTAAATACAACGAATCTACGAAGACGATAACCATTGCTGATAGGAATGGATCGTTTGATGGGATGCTTCAAAAAAGAACATTTCGCCTGAATTTATTTACCCCAAATAAAACTAAACCACTTGATTATGAGGATAAACCAGACAAAGAAGTAATTTATAACGGAAAAAAACTAGTAATAAAATTATAACCAACGTAAACAATTAAACTTAATTATAAACTATATGAAATCAAACAAAACGACCCGGTTGCGACTACTGCTACTGTGTGGTATTATTGGATTGTCATTTTCATTCGTACCCGCTTTTGCGCAAACTGCAAAAATTAGCGGAACAATTTTGGATGAACGTGCGTCTGAGCCTGTGCCTGGAGCAACCATTACACTAAAAGGCACAAATCGGTCTGTCAGCTCTGACATAGCCGGTAAATTTACAGTTGATGCATCCAAAGGTGATGTATTGATAGTTACAATGGTGGGATACCAGCGAAAAGAAGTGGTTATTGCAAATAATGACCCGATGCAAATACGATTGCTAGAAACCAACGCACAACTAAATGAAGTAGTTGTTATAGGTTATGCAAAGGCGCGCAGACCAGATGTTACCGGTTCAATAAGTTCAATATCGGGCAATGAACTGCGCCAAACGCAGCCAACTACTTTTGACCAGGCCTTGCAAGGCAAAGTTGCCGGCGTTGTTGTTCAACAAGTGTCTGGACAGCCGGGTGGTGGTGTATCTATCCAGATACGTGGTGTATCGTCGATAAGTGGCACCAACTCGCCGCTGTATGTAATAGATGGTATTATTATCCCTCCAACCAACGACCCGGGCAAAGGCGGTAATCCGTTAAATTCCATCAACCCCAACGAAATAGCATCAATAGATGTATTGAAGGATGCATCGGCAACCGCCATATACGGTTCGCAGGCAACCAACGGTGTAATTGTTGTTACTACAAAAAGAGGAAAGCAGGGAGCACCACAAATAAGCTACGATTTCTATTCAGGATATCAGGTAATAGCAAAAAGGCTTCCTACAATGAACTTGCAGGACCATGCATCTTTTATTAACGCGAGAGGGCAGGTATGGGGCTTTGATTTAAGACCTGAATTTGTCAATCCGAGTTATTTAGGTACCGGTACCGACTGGCAAAAAGAGTTATTCCGCAAAGCTCCTATGAACAATCATAACATTAGTATAAGCGGTGGCGATGACAGAACGCAATATTTGCTGTCAGCCTCTTATTTTAACCAGGAAGGTATAGCTATTGGATCTGATTTTACAAGAACCTCTGTACGGTTAAATTTGGATAACAAAACTACTAACTGGCTTAAAGTTGGTACCAGCCTTCAATTGGCCCGCGTTAGCGAAAATCAAAATTCAACAGCTTCGGGAGTTATTAATTCGGCGCTAAACCTAACGCCTGATATTCCGGTGCAAAACCCTGACGGCTCATGGGGTGGTGTTACTAACCCTGATGGTTGGGTGTTCTCGGTTCCTAACCCTGTGGCAATGGCCAAGATCATAAAAAACCTTAGAACAAGAAACCAGATATTTGGCAACCTATACGCCGAAATACAATTTACCAAAGATCTGTCTTTAAGAAATGAAGTGTCGGGTAATTTCGATTTTTACGGCGAAGATAATTTTACACCAACTTATACCTTTGGTAAAACCGTTAATAACACCAATTATGCCTCAACGTCACTGGGGCAGAATTTTTATACGGTAATACGCAATTTTTTAACGTATAATCACAGGTTTAGCAAGTATAATTTCAATGCATTGGCCGGGCACGAATCGCAGGTTGGCTCTTTCAAAAATTCGGGCGGACAGCGGTCAAATTTCCCTTCAAATAACGTACAGGCCCTTAATTCGGGTGATGCTACTACAGCTAAAAACTCGGGCGATTATGGGTCAAATTCGCAGGAATCTTATTTCGGACGTGTCTATGTATCGTGGGATGATAAATACCTGATTACCGCTAACGTGCGGGCAGATGGTTCATCAAATTTCCCGTCTACTAACCGCTGGGTTACTACTTACTCAGGAGCCTTTGCATGGAAGATCAATAATGAGTCGTTTTTAAAAAATGTTAAAGCTATCAATGAATTGAAATTAAGAGTGGGTTACGGGCTAACCAACAATCAGGGCATACCCGGCAATACGTTCGTAACTCAGTTGCGTACCGTATCTAACGGTCTGTCAGGTATAGCACAGTTTCAAAATAATTTACTAAATGAAGATGTAACATGGGAAAAAACTGACTATTACAATGCAGGGCTTGACGCAGCATTTTTTAATGGACGATTGAGCTTTTCGTTAGACTTATACGACCGTAAAACAAGCGGACTATTGCTAAAAGTGCCTTTGCCTTTATATAGTGGTACAACCACCAGCGGGTCTCCGGGTGCTATGGACGCCCCATATATAAACATCGGTGAGGTGAGTAATAGAGGGTTTGACTTCAGGGTTAGCGGAACAAACATTGCGTCGAAAAATTTTACATGGAAAACTGATCTTACACTATCACGGAATGTTAATAAAGTGCTGGCTTTGGGTTCTGGCGGCGCTGATGCCAGCTTAACTCAAACATCGTATACAATAAACCAGGTGGTTGAAAAAACTGTGGTTGGCAGATCTGTAGGCGAGTTTTATGGCTATGTATTTGACGGCATTTTCGCAACAGCTAAAGATTTTAAAACACATGCTTTGCCTGTTAACCAGAGTGGTATTGTTTATCCCATTTCACCTTCAGGTGGTGGTATCTGGTACGGCGACCGTATGTTTAAAGACTTAAACGGCGACGGTATTATTGACACAAAGGACCAGACTTTTTTAGGCTCGCCTATTCCTAAGTTCCAATTTGGTATCAACAATACATTCACTTACAAAAGTTTCGATCTGAATATTTTCCTAAGTGGTAGCTATGGCAACAAAGTATTTAATGAACAATCAATAAGACAAACCAATTCGCAATACAATACCGCTTATTTTAAAAAGGTATTAGATTACGCAAGGGTAGCCTTGATCAATCCGGCCGGTTCTGCGTCTGATATTGATAACGTGCATGTTACTAACCCCGGTACAACGGTTGTTGGTTTAAGAAACGACAATACCAACGATAATAACCGTTCTAATAGTCTGTTTATCGAAGACGGTTCATTCATTCGGTGTAAAAACATAACGCTGGGTTACCGTTTGCCAGAAAACGTTTTGTCAAAAATACACATCAACTCTCTTAGGGTATTTGGTACTGTATCCAATGCTTTCATCATAACCAAATACTCAGGTATGGATCCTGAAATTGGTTCATGGAATCCGCTTCAAGCGGGTTGGGATAACGGTTATTATCCTCAACCAAGGGTGTTTAGTATTGGTGCAAACATAACTTTTAGCAAATAAGGCAATCACCAACAAAAGAAAAATATTATGAAATCAATTAATAAAATTTTAGTCTTCGCGGTATTTGCAATAGCATTTGCCGGATGCAAAAAGAGTTTTTTAGACCGTCCGTCAAACTCACAGATCAGCTCTAATAATTTTTACCAAAGCACTGCCGATATGCGGCTGGCTACGGCAAGCTTATATGGCGGGGGGCAGTGGTTTACGTTCCAGAAAGACGCCATGTTACAATTGGGCGATATATTGAGCGGTAACGCTACATTCCCATGGAATGGCGATATAGTCCAACTTTATACCCGTACTGTTACTGCACAAAACCCCATTATATCAAGCGGGTGGTCTGGTTTGTACAACGTTGTAGCGCAATGTAACACAGTTATCGGCGCTATAAAAAACGCCGGGCCCTCTGTGTCAACAGCAGATAAAAACGCTGCTATAGCCGAGGCCAGATTTATTCGCGCAGTAGCCTATTATCATTTGGCTATTTATTGGGGTGCAGTACCTATTATTGAAGATAACGGTAAGCTGCTAGCAGATCCTTTACTTAGCCGTAATGTTGTTAAGGATGTATACAAATTCGTTGCCAGCGATCTTACTTATGCAGCGCAAAATCTTCCGAAGGCGGATCAAACCGGGCGTGTAACAACATGGTCTGCTCAGGGAATGTTGGGCAAGGTTTACTTAGCCATGTCTGGTCTTGGTAAAAGCGGCGGCGTGCGCGACCAGGCTTTGCTTGACAGTGCGAAAAAATACGCCGGCAATGTATGTAAAAACAGCGGTTTGACTTTGTTGCCTAACTATTACAACCTTTTCAAAGCACAATTTAATGATAATACTGAATCACTATTCTCGCTTCAATGGGCGGCGGGTGTAGGTTACGGAAGTGGTAATACATTTGTAACCTTTTCGCCAAGCAATGATATAAACCCGCAAAAAAATGGTGCATGGGTACCCTTGTCACCAAATTACGAGCTATATCAGCTTTATTCTGCACAGGATTCGGTTAGGCTCAAAGCGAGCATGTTTCTTACCGGTGTACGTTATCCCGAACTGAATTCAGCAGGCGGTGGCTATATCCCAACCGGTGTGTCTATGAAAAAGCATATAATTGGCAACGAGAAAGATAACAACTCGCCAACCATGGATCTCTGGTCGTCTCCGGAGCATAATGCTATTTTAAGGTTGGCTGATGTGTATTTGATATATGCCGAAGCTGTTTTAGGCAACAATGCCTCAACCTCAAACGCCGATGCGCTGATGTACTTTAATGCAGTTAGAGAAAGAGCAGGAGCGGAAACTGTTACAACGCTGAACTTTGACGCCATATTGAGAGAGCGAAGAGTTGAGCTTGTTTTTGAAGGACAATATTGGGCAGACCTGGTGCGGCTTTCTTATTACGATCCGACAAAAGCCGTTAATAATCTTAATAACCAAAAACGGGAGACGTTTACATATGACTTTGCAACAAAGACAGCCACAGTGAATCCAAATTCGGTTGCACCGGCGTTACCGGCAACCATCAGTTCGTTTACGTTGCCAATTCCGGCATCAGAAATGACGGCTGATCCAAAATTGGCAAATCCACCTGTTCCATATTATTAATCAAAATTAAAAAATACTGTTATGAAAAGAAATTCACACATAGGCCTGTATTTTTTGTCAGTTCTTTTTACGGTGGCAGCCTTACTGTCCGCTTGTAAAAAAGACGTAACAACAAACAGCGCTCCGCCTGCCATTACAAGCGTTAGGCTATATAATCCAACACCTAAGGACACTCTTTTGAGTACCGGTGATCTTAAAACTGATCCTTCCTGGTCTATTAAATCGGGAAGATATGTGGTTATAATCGGGCAGAATTTGCAAAATGCAACGCAGATCTCAATTAATGGAGTTGCTGCCAATTTTAACCCTACTTTGTTTGCACCGGGCAGCGCAGTAGTGCAAATACCTAACATGCAGTTTTCAACAATTGATACTGCTAAACTGTATATGCTACAGTATACCACAGCAGCGGGTTCTACAACGTTTTCTTTTAAGTTAGGCCCGGAAGCGCCGGTTATTAGTGCCGTATCTGATGTGTTTGCCAACCCCGGCGATTCGGTTTATATTTATGGTAGTAATTTGGTTTTAGTTCAAAGCTTCGAATACGGAGGCACTAAAATTAACTCGTTTAAATATAACACCTGGGGAACTGCTCTTGGTTTTCTGATGCCGGCAGCCACACCCACCAAGCAAATAAAAATAACTACCAAATCTGGCACCGCCGTTAGTGTAATAAATGCTACGCCGACTATTGCAGCCATTTCTAACGCTAATGCCAACGCTGGTGATTCGGTTTATGTTTATGGTGCTTACCTTAAAACTGTCCAGTCAATTTCTTTTGGCGGTGCTGTTATTACAAATTTCATAGAAGGTCCACGTGGCTCTTATGTTAAGTTTCGGGCTCCGGCTTCTAACAGCTACGCTAGTGGACCGGTGACCATTGTTACCAGTTTTGGAACGGTTTCTACTCCTTATAAAGTAAATACTCAAACCGGCGATAAAGTAGGTCTTTTAGCAGATTTTGAATGGGGTGATAATTTTGGTTATGCCTGGTGGGGAGATATTAAATTGGCTTTCGGTCCTATCGCCGATTTTAATGGTTCGATGGGAACAAATAATAGTATGCATATCTATTTTGATTCTCCTGCTTTAGCCGGCGGTGCTAGTTTGTACGCCCCATTGGGTAATTCTAATACGGGTAATCACTGGTTACCTGCAGCAAATATTGCAGATCCTCCATCAAACTGGGCTCTTCAATTTGAAATAAGTGTGGCTAAGCCCTGGAATGGAGGTACTCTTTATATTAGAACTGATTTTGCAGGTGACAACTATGTTGCGCGTTTAGAGCCATGGAAAGTTCCTGGTTCAAATACGCCTGTTGCTTTTAAAACGAAAGGTTATCAAACAGTAACTATTCCTTTAAGTGAGTTCAAATCAAAAGTTAACACACTAGGGGATGGTCAATCAATTACTCAAATAAACCAATTATTAGGGCCTACCGGTGCGAACAGTTATAATATGACCCTTAAAAATTTCAGTACTTCGCCAACTTCAACTGGCTTCTATATTGCTATTGACAATATTAGGTGTGTGAAACTCAAATAAGCTAAAGCCCCACGGCAGCATATCCGTCGTGGGGCTTTTAATTACCTAATTTAAGACGAATGAAAATTAAGTACTCTTTAGTAATATTGATTGCTCTTGCCACAGTTGTGTCCTTATTCTCCTGTAAAAAAACAAAGAATGAGGACCCGCAACTAACAGTAGATGCATCCACAATAACTTTTACAGCTGATGGAGATGGGGTTACCCATGACATAACCGTTTCAGGTAATGCCGAATGGAGTATCAGCAATCCTGCTTATTCCTGGTTGCAATTAAGTACAACAACGGGTAAAAGTGGCAACACTGTTATTCATTTAACAACATTATCACAAAATACCACAGGGGCAGTCCGCTCTGGTATTTTGAATATAACCTCTTCCAACGGCCAGGCAAGAAGGGTGACAGTTTCTCAGGCTCCCACCATATACCCGGGTTATAATACATCGCCCATAGCGCCAGACATGACCGGTATGAGCAGTAATGCCGTGCAACTTGCGGCAAAAATGAAAACGGGAATGGGAATAAATTTTGGTAATACTATGGAATCATACCCAGACGAAGGTGTTTGGGTAAGTAGTAAGATCACCGAATCGTATGTGAAATATGTAAAAAGTTTAGGTTTCAATTCTGTACGGATCCCATGTAGCTGGGTTTGGGCTCATTTAAGCGACCGGAGTAAGGCAAAAATTGACCCTACATGGCTTGCGCGGGTGAAACAAGTGGTTGGATGGTGTGTGGCTAACGATATGTATGTGGTACTGAATGCCCACGGAGATAACGGCTGGCTGGAACGCAGTGTCAATTTGGCAAAGAAAGATTCTATTAATGCAATGGAAAAAGCAATTTGGGAGCAGATTGCTACAACCATGCGCGATTTTGATGAACACGTTATGTTTGCCGGCACGAATGAACCTTCGGTTGACAATGCCGAGCAGATGGCCATATTGAATGGTTATCACGAAACATTCATCAAGGCAGTTCGCTCTA
>CAMLFI010000026.1 GCA_946479225.1 uncultured Mucilaginibacter sp.
TTACAGATCAGGCCAACGACAAGATCTGGATGTATGGGCTTGATGGTAAGTTAACCGTATGGCTGGATAGCTCGCGCCGCGCAAACGGTACTTACTTTGATAAAAAAGGCAATTTAATTACTTGTGCCGAATTAAGAAACGAGTTGATCAGCATATCGCCCGACAAAAAAATTACCACACTGATAAAAGATATTGGCGGTAAATTTATGAACGGCCCTAACGATGTTTTTGTGACTGCTAAAGGTGATATGTATTTTTCTGACCCTTATTTTCAGCGTGGATTTTGGAAACACCGCGGTGCTCCGGGTATGCAACTTGATGGCCAGAAAGTTTACCTGGTAAGAAAAGGTAGCACAGAGGCTGTGCCTGTAATTACTGATATGAGGGTACCTAACGGTGTTGTTGGTACTCCGGATGGAAAATACCTGTATGTTGCCGATTACGGTGGCCGAAAAACCTTCAAATATACTATTGAGAAAGACGGCACCTTAAGTAATAAAACACCTTTTGCCGACCTGGGATCAGACGGCATTACTTTAGATAATAAAGGCAATGTTTACCTAACCGGTCGTGGCGTACAGGTTTATAATAAGGATGGAAAACGTATTGCACAAATAACAGTGCCTCAGCCCGGAACTACTAACGTATGCTTTGGAGGTAAAAATCGTGATGTTTTGTTTATAACCAATCAGAAAGGTTTATATACTATGCAAATGAAGGTAAAAGGGGTAGAATAAAAATGTCTTTCCGCTAAACAAAAATAGCGATGGGTTTAAGACCTATCGCTATTTTTTTGTCCGTTATTGCCGTTTCACTTCTACCGCTTTAGCTTATTTGAGCTAAAACTTTCACTAACAAGTAGTTAGTATAAAAAATGTGAAGATAGTATTAGAATATGTGAAGATAGTAGTGTTTCATTCGTTTCACCACAATAACATAACTACCTAAGAAACAAAACATTACACGCTAACCGCGTTTCATGTGTTTCATATGTTTCATATATTTCTGTGAAACACCTACCCCTCTAAACCGATTGGTATTAATTCAAACTTGCGTAAAACTGCAGGCTTTCTATCAATTCATCAGCAGTACAAATATTGTCAATACTAAACTGACCAATGCTACTTAACAAAGTGCAGTTGATATTGCCGCCCTGGTTTTTCTTATCCTTTTTCATGATCGCTAACAACTCATCGTTCATTTCGTCGCGAAGCTGGTAGAACGGATAAAGTTCCATAAGCACATCAGTTATTTCGTTCAGCTCATCAAGGCTAAGCCCGGCTTTTTTGTAAGAAAGATAAGCTTCGCAGATCATACCTATAGCAATGGCTTCGCCGTGGGACAGAGAATCCTCATCATTGATCAGCGAATAAGTTTCAACCGCGTGCCCAATGGTGTGCCCAAAGTTTAACGATTTTCGGATATTCTTTTCGTGTGGATCCTCAATCACCACCTTATTCTTTATAGCTACCGATTGGTATACCATTTCGGCTGTAGGCTGGCTCAGGTCGCTTTCCTTTAAAAGACTCCAGTAAGCAGCATCGCAGATCAGGCCATGTTTAAGCATTTCCGCAGTGCCGGATAGTATCTGGCGGGCAGGCAGGGTCTTTAAAAATTCATACTCTATAAAAACTGCCTTCGGCTGCGTAAACGTGCCAATTATGTTTTTTATGCTGTCGATATCAATACCGGTTTTGCCCCCTACCGAAGCGTCAACCTGCGAAAGCAAGGTTGTAGGCACATGCACAAAATCAATTCCACGTTTAAAGGTTGAAGCCGCAAAACCGCCCAGATCGCTCACTACGCCGCCGCCTAAGTTTATTAAAAGGCTTTTACGGTCGGCGCCAAAGTCAATCAGCATTTTCCAAACGCCTATGCAAAAATCAATATCCTTGCTTTCTTCGCCCGCGTTAATTTCTATCAGATCAAAATCAGCATCATCGCCTAATTTCTCGCGCAGCAAAGGAAGGCAGTGTGTAGCAGTATTCTCATCTGTCAACACAAAAAACCTTGAGTATTTTCCCTGCTCAATAAAACGTGCAACTTCGGTCAAAGCATCATTAAAATATATATTGTAATTGTTGCTTTGTAAAGGTTCCATCGTATCTGCAATAAGGGTATCGTTGTAAACTTCAGTCATTTTCTTATATCACTTTTATTGTCTCTCCACCGAATTCAACTATATCGCCCGCTCTCACTTTTAGCCGTTTGCGGTAGTCAACCTGGCCATTGTATTTTACTTCGCCCTCATCTACAACTATTTGCGCTTCGCCGCCGGTTTGCACCAGGTTAGTAGCCTTTAACAATTGTATCATGGGGATGAAATCGCCGGTTACTTTAAATTCAATCATGTGCCAGCAAAAATAAACTATTCGCAGAATAATGAGTTATCTAATATACATTTTATAATTTAGCGGCATTAACTGATCTGTCCATGTATTGCACCAAAATTGCAATGCAGGGCCATACTTATTATCCATGCACAAAGAACAACCTCTATCGTTCGAAAATACGGAGGTGGCATTCCGCCATGCTTCAAATTCCGACTTAAAACGCGCCTACTGGTTATTTAAGGTAATAAACAGCAATTTTTTGGTGAGTATCGGTCCGCCGATTACGGCTTTCGCGCTAAAAATAGGCTTGCCCATACAGGGCCTTATCAAAAAAACAATATTCAGGCAGTTTTGCGGCGGCGAAAACATCCGCGAATGCGAAACTACTATTCAAACACTTGCAAAAGGCGGTGTGGGCACCATTTTAGATTACTCGATAGAGGGAGAGGACGACGAAAAGGTTTTTGATGAAACCCGCGATGAAATACTGCGCACCATAAGGCGGGCCGCTAAGGACCCATCAATACCCATAACCGTTTTTAAAGTAACAGGAGTGGCGAGGTTTGCCTTACTGCAAAAAATGGATGAGCGCATGCCCCTTACCGACGCAGAGACCGAGGAATGGCAACGTGTGGCCGACAGGGTGTTGGCTATATGCGAAAAAGCGTACCAGGCCGGTGTACCGGTAATGATTGATGCCGAAGAAAGCTGGATACAAGATACCATTGATCTGCTTGCCATCAATATGATGCGCCGCTTTAATAAAGAGCAGCCTATTGTTTACAACACGTACCAGTTATATCGGGCTGATAAACTGGCATCGTTGAAGCAGGACAGCGAAACAGCCAAAGCTGAACAGTTTATTTTAGGGGCGAAGTTGGTTAGGGGTGCTTACATGGAAAAGGAACGCAACAGGGCCGATGAGCTGGGCTATCCTTCGCCCATACAGCCGGATAAATTTACCACGGATCGGGATTTTAATTTCGCCTTAGATTATTGTACTGACAATATCAACATCATAGCTTTTGTTGCCGGAACTCATAACGAAGATAGCTGCCGGTTTTTAACCGACCTGTTAAGAATGAAAGAAATAGAGCCGACGCATAAACACGTGTTCTTTGCACAACTATTGGGCATGAGCGACAATCTAAGCTTCAACCTGGCCAATGCCGGCTATAACGTAGCTAAATACGTGCCCTACGGACCAATCAAAGCTGTTATGCCTTACCTGTTTCGCCGGGCGCAGGAAAACACCGCCATATCCGGCCAAATGAGCCGTGAGCTGAGTTTGATTGTAAAGGAGATGAAAAGGAGGAAGGTGTAGTGTTACCTGCCTGAAGGACTTAAATTCTTGCCGTTAGTCATTACTAATATACTTCCTGTCTTCCTCACTTAGTGTATCAGGATTCTCTTCGTCGTGCTCGCCTTCGTGGTATTGAGGTGCTATCTCGCGCGCTCTTTTTGGTCGCCCTACCATATACCCCAAAACAAAACCCACCAGCGCTGTAATAGCCATTGCCGTAAGTTTTGACATCCGAACATCAGAGAACAGAATAGTGAATCGAACCGGGTCGGTATTTTGCATCAGCACTACAGTAAGCAGTATTGTGATAAAGATGATAAGCATTGTGGTTATACGCATGGCGGCTTGGGGTTTATTGTTTATCCAATATCCGATTTTTATTAATGGAAAGGAAATACTATTTGATATTGGATGACACTTAAAAAATCGCACCCATCCTCGACCCGACTTACTCAAAGCAACTAAACCATAATGACATCTCCATGCCGTCGAGATACCTGTCGATGAATTTTATAACGGTTGTGTTGCTTCTCTCAAAAAATCGCTGATGCCGAGACCACCTACCAGGGAAATTCTATCAAAAATGGCCGGTAAAATTTTGTGCGGCAACACACCCTCATTTTTAGCCAATTTTAAAAAATGTCGTTTTGATACACTAACTCGCTCGCAACTTTGTCAAAATCCTAAATATCATTTAAGAGTTTATTTAAACATACTTGAATACCTCATTATTAATAAGTTATGAAACAAATATACGTAATTAAATTCGATTGCTAAAATATTTAGCTTTTAACAATTCAACTTAAATACGTTTATCTCTATTGACTGTTTCAATTACATATATCAATTAATTGATTATTAACACTTTATAATTTTACATACATTACACAATATTGGTGAATAAATACAAATTTTCGGCCTAAATATAGCTGAATACACCCCTTCGACGCGATTGGCCTACGAAGCTATTTCATTACACAAATCGCCTTTTAAAATTTGCCCTGTAACGCGTTATATTTTGGGAAATGTACACGCGGATGATGGATCGGCAGCGTGGCTTACATCGCTTTAAAATGCATTTTGGAGTATCAGGATTTCGCCCCCTACCCTGTTATAAGTTTACAAATCGAGAAAAATAAGAGAGATAAATCAGCGCTGCTGGCGACTGCTGATGTGCTTGCGTGCTACCGGAAACAGAAAGATAGTAGACAAAATAATAGCCGCTCCTACCCAAAATCCGGCAGTCATTTTATCACTATCGCCAAAAAAAAGAAAGGACATTAAGATGCCATAAACGGGTTCGAGGTTGGTAATTAGGGCAACGCGAAACGCAGAAAGTTCGCGCATTACCGATACGCCGGCGACGTAGGCTAGGGATGTACACACCGTCCCTAACAACAATAAATACCCGATATCAGCACGGTGCAGTAGCATGTATTTATCAAAACCACCGGTAAAAACAAGGTATAGCGTTGTCCAGAAAAAGGCACCTATCAACTCGTAAAAAGCAATTACGGGTGCCTGGTACTGTTTGATCTGGATAGAATTGGCGATGGAAAACAGTGATGCAAACAAAGCGCTGCACAGGCCGGCTATAATACCCTTAGTGTATCGTACCTCAAATTTAAAAATGATTATAATGCCCGTTATAATTAAAATACCGGCAATGATCTCCAGCTTTGAAATTTGCTTTTTGCTGATGAGTGGATCAAGTATGGCCGTAAATAAAGTGATAGATGACAGGCATACCAGCGCTACCGGAACGTTGGCTAACTTAATAGAAGCAAAGAATAAGATCCAATGAGCACCCACCATAGCGCCTATAAAGGCCAGCTGCAAAAAACTTTTTCGCGGTATTTTAAAAGCAGTTTTATTGAATTTAAAATAGAGAAACAAGGAAACGGTCGCTATAAGCACCCTATACCAAACCAGCTGTACCGCCGAAATCGAAATCAGCGCGCCTAAAATGCTTGTAAATCCCCATATAAAAACAGTAAAATGGAGAATAAGGAGATTGTTATTAACCGCAGAATTTAATGATTCTGTGCGTTTCATTATTTAGGTGCCTTATAAAGCAGGTAAAGGCCCAACAGGCCGAAAAAGCAATTGGGTATAAGTGTTGCTATAAACGGTTCAAGACCGCCCTTAATGGCAAATACCAGCGAGAATTTATCAACCACTATGTAAGCAAAGCAAAGAAACAAGCCTATCCCCAGCGGCATACCTATACCGCCTCTTACCCGTCGCGATGAAATAGACACACCAATTGCCGTGAGAACAAAGGACGCGAACGGATAAACAAAGCGACGATATTTCTCAAAAAGCATATCCTTCAAGTCACCTGAGCCTCTTATTTTTTCCTGGTCTATTCGTTTATTCAATTCGGATAAGGCCATAGCAGAATACATGTTACTTATAACTTCAAAATCTGACGGTTGCATTTTAAGCACTGTATCCTTGTTAAGATTGTTTACTAATTTCTCCTTCAGGCCGTTTATGTAACGCACAGAATAATCGCGCATGCTCCATACTTTTTTCACAGAATCATAGACAATTGTATTAGCAACTATCCTTTCCTTCATAAAATCGCCATCAAATTTTTCCAGAATAAACTGGTAGCCTGTTTTTGAATACTTATCAAACGATTGCACATAAACATAAGTGCTTTTATCTAATTGCAGGTGCACTTCGTTCTTCACATTATACTCGCCGTTAAAACCGTTCTCGTTTTCAAAAGTCACCTTTATCTGGTTAGTATAGGGTATAATATAAACCTTGCCAATAAGCGAAACGATGAAGATTAGAGTAGCTGTGATTATGTAAGGCCTTAAAAAACGCATAAAGCTTGCCTTACTGCTCAATATCGGTACAATCTCTGTTTGGTTAGCCATTTTAGCTGTGAAAAATATCACGGCCAAAAAGGTTATCAACGGCGATAGCATATCTACAAAGAAAGGGATGAACCCCATGTAGTACCTGGCTATCTCAAAGAATGATCTGTTATGCGTTAAGAAATTATCAAGGTGTTCTGATACATCAAACACCACAGATATGGTTATAACTATAACCAGCGTAAAAACGAACGTGCCCAGATACTTTTTTATAATGTACCGGTCAAGTATCTTAAGGTGTTTGTATAAAAATGCCTTCATTTAAAGCCTTTGGGCCAAGCGGTTAACCATTATATTCTTCCATGCAGTAAACTCGCCTGATATGATCTTAGCGCGTGCCTCTGCCATTAGCCACAAATAAAAATGCAGATTGTGCAATGTAGCTATTTGCGCGCCCAGCATTTCGCCCGAGTGTATTAAATGGCGTAAATAAGCTTTTGTGTACTGCTTATCTGCAAACAGGGTGCTATCGTCCTCTATCGGCGAAAAGTCATCCTTCCACTTTTCATTTTTTATATTGATAACGCCATTCTTTGTGAAAAGCATACCGTTGCGGGCATTGCGGGTAGGCATAACACAGTCAAACATATCCACACCCAAGGCAATATTCTCTAATAAGTTAACAGGCGTACCTACGCCCATTAAATAACGTGGTTTTTGCTCTGGTAATATATTGCACACCAATTCTGTCATGGCATACATTTCTTCGGCAGGTTCACCTACTGATAAGCCGCCTATAGCGTTGCCTTCGCGCTCAAAGGAAGCAATAACTTCGGCTGAACGTACACGCAGGTCTTTGTAAACTGAGCCCTGCACAATTGGGAACAACGTTTGGCTATACCCGTATTTTGGCTCTGTGCTGTCAAACCTGTCGCAGCAGCGTTTAAGCCAGCGGTGCGTCATTTCAATAGACTTTTTAGCATAGTTATAGTCGCAGGGATAAGGCGTACATTCATCAAATGCCATTATAATATCCGCGCCTATCACACGCTGTATATCCATTACATTCTCGGGCGTAAACAAATGCTTCGAGCCATCAATATGCGAGCGGAAAGTAACTCCTTCTTCTTTTATCTTACGCACTTCGCTTAACGAGTAAACCTGGTAACCACCGCTATCGGTCAGTATCGGCCCATCCCAACCGTTAAATTTATGCAGGCCGCCTGCCCGTTCAAGCACATCCAAACCCGGCCTTAAATAAAGATGATAGGTATTACCTAAAATTATTTTGGCTTCTATATCGTCTTTCAACTCGCGCTGGTGCACGGCTTTTACAGTACCAGCGGTACCCACAGGCATAAAAATTGGAGTTGGTATAGTTCCGTGGTCGGTTATGATCTGGCCCGCGCGGGCTTTTGATAGCGGATCTTGTGCTGTTAAATTAAATTTCATTTTGCAGGGGGCAAAGTTAATGAATAGTGAGCAGTGATTGGCGGTCAGAGATCAGGAAAGTTTAATAGAGTGGGCAGCAACCGCAAACGATTAATTAAACTAATCACCAATCTCTACTCACTATTCAACTAAAAATTCAACTAAATTTAACAACTTTGCTGCCTCATTTAAATTCAGTGTTAGATCTTTATTTACGCATTACTTTACTGGGTATTTTTTTGCTGACGTTCGTTATTCAGTTGTATTATCTGGTTGCACATCAGCGGTCGTTAGCTATTTACCAGCCTACCGAAGCGTTGCCTGAGGCCAAATTGCCCATATCTGTTATAATAAGCGCCCGTAATGAAGAGAACAATCTAAAGGACAATCTGCCTGCCATACTGGAACAGAATTATCCGGATTTTGAAGTAATTGTTGTAAATGACTGCTCGGTAGACGACTCGGACCTTGTTTTAAACGAGTTACAAAAACATTACCCGCACCTTAAAGTGGTTACCAAAACCGAGCATGTACGCTTTAAAACAGGTAAAAAATTCGCCCTTACCCTGGGCATAAAAGCGGCAACGCATGAGCACCTGTTATTTACAGATGCAGATTGCAGCCCGGCCTCAAAAAACTGGATAACCTATATGGCCGCTAAGTTTGAGCATCCGCAAACACAAATTGTTTTAGGATACTCGCCTTATATTGAAACAAAAAAGATCCTAAATTCGATCATCCGCTTTGAGACCTTAAAAACAGCAATAAATTATTTGTCGGCAGCTTTAAATGGTAATGCATATATGGGCATAGGCCGCAATTTGGCTTATACCAAAACTTTATTTTTTGCGAATAAGGGCTTTGCATCGCATATGCACGTACTGTCAGGCGATGACGATCTGTTTGTTAATCAAAATGCGACTCAAGGCAATACAGCTATTGAGATCCATCCTGATGCTTTTATTTATACCCCGGCCAAGACATCATTTAGCGACTTGTACCGCCAGAAAAAGCGACATATGGGTGTAGGGAAGCTATATCGTGCCAAACACCGACGCATGCTGAGTGCCGACGCGTTGAGTGGATTAGCGTTTTATGTTGTATTTGCGGCATGCCTTATTTTAAATATAGAACCTTTATGGGTTTTTGGTGTTTTTATAATGCGATGGATAATACAGCTTATTATTTATAGTAAGATATTTAAAAAATTAGCCGCTATGCCGCAGCTTTGGTATATGCCGCTGATGGATTTTGTTTACTACATTTACATAAGTGTATTTGGCCTTATCGGTACACTCGTAAAAACCAGGCAATGGAAATAAACGCCAATTTTACCGAAAATGCAAAAAACGACTTTCACCTGGTTGTGAAAGCACGTGAAGGCAATCAGAAAGCCTACGCTGATTTAATGCATCGGTACAAAGATTCCATTTATTTTATGGTGCTTAAAATGGTGAACAATAAAGAGGACGCCATGGATCTTACTGTTGAAACCTTTGCCAAGGCTTTTGAAAAGCTGGAAAAATATCAGCCTGATTATGCCTTTAGCACCTGGTTGTTTAGGGTTGCCACTAATAATTGTATAGATTTTATCCGCAAAAAGAAACTGAATACGCTTTCCATCCACGGAATGATGGATGAGGACGGCGAAGAAAAGCAACTGCAAATAAAGGCTGATGTTTTGAACCCTGAGGAAACATCCATAAAAAAGCAACAAACCGAAGAATTAAAGCTGCTTATACAGAGTTTACCACAGCGATACCGTAATTTAATAACCCTCCGTTATTTTGACGAGCTATCCTACGAGGAAATATCTCAGCAGTTGGATCTGCCTTTAGGTACCGTTAAGGCACAATTATTTAGAGCCCGATACTTGTTAGGCAACATTATAAACCGTGTTAGCAGAGATGACATCTGAGGCTTTATTTTCTTATTTTCCTGATCTTACCGCAACGCAAAAACAGCAGCTTGAAAGCTTGCCCGGGCTTTATGATTTGTGGAACAACCAGATCAACGTTATCTCGCGCAAGGATATCGATCAGTTATTTGAGCGGCATGTGCTTCACTCCTTAGGGATAGCTAAAGTAATGCCGTTTTTGCCCGGCGAAAAGGTGCTTGATGTGGGTACAGGCGGGGGCTTCCCGGGTATACCGCTGGCCATTATGTTTCCTGAAACTCAGTTCTTTTTAGTGGATTCCATAGGAAAAAAAATAAAAGTAGTGCAGGAAGTAGCTAGTGCACTTGGGCTTAAAAATGTGCGTGCCGCGCATGTACGCGCAGAGCAAGTTGATGAGAAATTTGATTTTGTGGTGTCAAGAGCGGTAACGCGATTAAAAGACTTCCATCCCTGGATAAAAAACAAGTATAACAAGCAATCAAAAAACACCCTAGCCAACGGCCTTTTATATTTAAAGGGGGGTGATCTGACCGAAGAGATAGCCGAATCAGGTTTAAAAGTGCTGCAATTTTACCTGAAGGATTTTTTTAAGGAAGAATTTTTTGATACCAAACAGGTTATTTACGTTAAAGCCTTATAAAGCAAACCGATCCGGGAGCGGAACCGCGACCCCCTTGGTATCCGCCATCCCCGAAATCGGTTGCAATTCTTTAGTTAATAATACATCAAGCTGCCGTTTGTTCGCTTTGCTGATGATCGCGAAAAAGGATATATACATCTTTGCTGCACCGCTCGCAGAAATAAACTTTAAAAGGCAAGTAAAAAAGCACATGCTTAATAAACCAGCTTCGTTTTTCGCGGTGATGAAATGACGACTGGCAAGCCGGACAGATTAGTAATGATCTTTTCATTTTGTTTTTCAATTGGTAATTGCAGGATCGTTAATTTTTAAACAGACGCATATTTTCTTTCTTTTTTTGAAGTCATAAAACGGTAACGGACCTTCAGGCAATGAGCGCAGAAGTAAGTCTTTATCGGCATAAAAAATAATACGTTTTTAAAAAACCAATTTAGAGGTACTTTATAGTGATAAACTGTTTTGCACTTACTGCATTTAAGCAAAGGCTTCTCATTATCCGGCATAACTTGTTGTTTATTTAGGTATTGTTAAATAACAGTACTAAAGTATAGCGCTTCAAACGCCCGGGAAATACCAATTGATAGGTATTTTTTAAAGTTTGTTTCACAAAAAAGGCTGTCTCTTTTAGGGAGACAGCCTTGTGGTATATTTGAATACTTCTATTATTAGTGACTGTGATGTCCGTCTATACCGTGAGCATGGCCGTGAGACAATTCTTCGGGTGTAGCAGGGCGAACGTTAAGGATGTTTCCTTTAAAGTGCAGCTCCTGGCCCGCCATTGGGTGGTTAAGGTCAACAACAACCGAATCTTCGGCTACTGATACTACCTGACCTTGAAAACGGTTACCATTGTTATCCTGCAAAGGCAGGATTGAACCTATTTCGGGCACATCTGTACCGTTAAACATTTCTTTTGGCAAATTGGCTACAGCTTCGTCGTCATACTCGCCGTAAGCATCCTCTGCTGTTAGTTTAAAATCATAGTTGTCGCCTGTTGACAATGCGCTTAAGTTCTCTTCAAACTTTGGCAGCATTTGGCCAACACCAAATAAAAAGGTTAGCGGCTGTTCCTGGGTTGCGCTTTCTACCAGGTTTTCTGTTCCGTCCTGGTCTACATACAGATCATATGTTACTGACACTACGTGTTGCGGTTCAATTTTCATTAGTATTAATTTTACAATTTTCAATACGCCCTTCGCTGTGCTAACACTTTAAAGAACAGTTTAATTCCTCTTCATTACAAAAAGGCAGATTTATAAATAATGTTTCAGTTATTAATTTGTTTTAATGCACCGGCTATATCATCAGCAGGCAAACCACAGGTTTTATTTTTGCACACAAAAATTTTACTTGCTTGCCCAAACTTACCCTGCAGCAAAGGTAAACTTCCTTTTTTACCACCCAACATAATTTTATTAGGAATGTAATTTTTTTCCATTTCTGCGCGTAAGGCTTCTGCATTATTGCCGGTTATGGCTACTTCGTAAACCCCGAACACTTCGTCAGTAAGCAGCATAAACCAGTTGGAATATGATGAACCAAACTTAACCATATGCGGCATAACGTTACGCAACAACTGGGCGGATACGTCAAGGTAGTGCTCGTTGTACAGCAATAAACCCAACTTTTTCAGGTTGCGCGCCATTACCGAGTTGGATGCAGGTATCACGCTATCCATTATTTCCGATTTACGGGCTATCAGTTGTTCGTCATCATCGCCGGTATAAAAGAAGATACCATCTTCTCCGTTATAATAATATAATAACGCCCTGTCTGTTAAAAGTTTGGCGTTATCAAGCCATGTCTCATTAAAAGTAACTTCATACAAGGCTATAAATGCGTTTATCACATTGGCATAGTCATCTAAAAAAGCAACATCGGGCGCTGTGCTGCCGGGCTTTTTGTAGATACGGTGCAGCCTGCCATTCTCATCAATCAGATTTTTTGTGATGAATTGCGCATTCTTTAAAGCCAGTTCCAGATAGTAGTCGTCATTAAACGCCCTGTACGCATCGCAAAGTCCTTTTAACATCAACCCGTTCCACGATGCCAGGATCTTATCGTCAAGGCCCGGCCTTATGCGGTGACTGCGTGCTTCAAAAACTTTAGCTCGTGCTGCAGCTATCTTATCAAGCATCTCAGCAACAGGCATACCTAGTGCCTCGGCCAGATCGCTGTCCTTACCACGTTTAAACAGCACATTCGTCTCCTCCTCGGGCCAGTTGCCTTCATCGGTTATGTGGTAGTAAATGCAAAACACATCAGCCTCATTACCTAAAATAGTTACAATTTCATCTTTGGTAAACGTATAGAACTTGCCTTCCACCCCTTCGCTATCGGCGTCCAGCGCCGAGTAAAAGCCCCCCTCGGGCGAACAAAGTTCGCGTGCGGCAAAGTCAACTACTTCCTTAACTACTTGCTTATATTGTAGCTCAGGGCGCCAGGTATACGCCTCGGCATATAAACTCACCAACTGCGCATTATCATACAGCATTTTCTCAAAGTGCGGTACATGCCACAGCCCATCAACCGAGTAGCGGGCGAAACCTCCGCCAACATGATCATATATGCCACCTTCCGCCATTTTTCGCAGCGTAAGCTGAACTGCAGAAGCAATATCTTCATCGCCGGCTAAATGCGCGTAATGCATCAAACTTATCCAGTTGTTCGGCATCGAGAATTTGGGTGCGGTACCCACTCCGCCTTCAACCCGGTCAAGATGTATCTTCCATACGTTTATTACCTGCTGTAGGTCGGCTTTAGTATACTCCGACTGGTCTGTTACACGGTCCAATGTTTCAAAACGCTGTATGCCTTCTGTGAGCCTTACAGCATAATCTTCGGCCTCTTCGGGCTTTTGCTTATACAGATCGGCCAGGTTAAAAAGGATGCTTGTCCAGTCGTTTTTGCGGTAGTAGGTACCACCGTAGATTGGACGCTGATCCGGCAGGCAGATGCAGTTGAGCGGCCAGCCGCCCCTGCCTGTCATTAATTGTATAGCGCTCATGTATATCTGGTCAACATCGGGGCGTTCTTCCCTATCAACCTTAATACACACAAAGTATTCGTTCATTACCGCGGCTACCTGCTCATCCTCAAAGCTTTCATGCTCCATAACATGGCACCAGTGGCAAGCCGAATAGCCAATGCTTACTATAATCAGCTTATTTTCATCTTTAGCTTTTTGCAATGCCTCTGCACCCCAGGGGTACCAGTTAACCGGGTTATTGGCATGTTGTAACAGATAGGGAGACGTTGATTTGGCCAACTTATTCATAATGGTAGATATTATGCAAAGATGGCAAAAGCATTGCTAAAATATGGCCAAAAGCTATAGAATAAACGCA
>CAMLFI010000027.1 GCA_946479225.1 uncultured Mucilaginibacter sp.
AAAAACAAAGCGAAGGCAGCTTATTACCGTAAGCAAGCCGAACGTATGTTAACTGCGCTATCGCATGACCCATATCTGGCCAAAGATCAAAACACATCGTTCCTGCTGCATTCAACAGGCCATCAGCCCAAAGGATCGGAAATTGATGCCTCGATCATTTATGCTGATTATTATTTTCTGGAAGCCACCATCAGGCTTCAGAAATTAAGATTCCATCTTCCACTTATAACACAATGATTAACCATTCTCCCGCGTATTTTATGGGAACCCGCTTATAAAAATTAAATGAATTTAAATTCCTCTTATAAATATATACTAAGTGTTGATATCGGCGGATCGCACATTACAGCGGCCATATGCGATGTTGAAGATGGTGCTGTGATACATTCCACAGTAATCAGGAATGAATTAGACAGCAAAAGCAACTCACAAACTATTTTAAATGTCTGGAAAGGGACTATTAAAGAAACCCTTAAAAGATTTCACCGTCCCGTTGGCGGGATGGCATTTGCCATGCCGGGTCCCTTCAATTATGCAAATGGCATATCCTATATCCGTGGCCTTAATAAATATGAATCTCTTTTTGAACTTGATATAAAAACTATTATGGCGAATACATTTGATTTTGCGCCACAAAGGGTTCTTTTCAGAAACGATGCTGAAGCTACAATTGCCGGAGAAGTTTTTAACGGTTCCTGTAGAAATTACCAGCGGGTTGTTGGAATCACACTGGGAACGGGATTAGGTTCTGCAGTATTCGAGGAAAGAGTTGCCAGCGACCTTAACTGGGGCGGCACAAGCTACAAAGACAGCATTGCCGATGATTATTTTTCTACCCGTTGGTTTGTTAAACGCTATCATCAGCTCACCGGGGTTTCAATTTCAGGCGTAAAAGAACTGGCGATAATTGCAGAAAAGAGCGTTATTGCAAGGGAAGTGTTTCAACAATTTTCCAATAATCTCGCCGGATTTTTAATAAAAGCCATGAAGCAAAGCAATCCTGATGTTTTGCTGATTTGCGGTAATATAGCTAAAGCATCCCAACTGTTTTTACCCAATTTACAAAAGCAATTAGGGTTCGAGATTATTACAGGAGAGTTAGGCGAAGAAGCCGCACTAATAGGCGCTGCGGCTCTTTTCGGCAGCGTTAAATCCTGGGCAAAAATTTAATATGAAACCGAAACAACCCACTTTAACCGAAAAAAGGTTTATTATCACATTTACCTTTGTAACCTCTTTATTCCTTATGTGGGGCCTCCTGCATTCAATGAGTGATGTTTTAAATAAACATTTTCAAAACGTGCTCCATCTCTCTAAATCAGAATCCGGGCTAATTCAATTTTCTGTTTTCGGCGCCTATTTCGTTATGAGTATTCCGGCAGGATTTTTCTTAAAAAAATTCGGATATAAACCCGGTGTTATTTTGGGGCTTTGCTTGTTTGCTATCGGCTTATTTTTGTTTGTGCCGGCCGCTAATGCAGTTTCATTTACTTTTTTCAGGATTGCACTATTTGTTATGGGCTGCGGTATGGCCACATTAGAAACAGTAGCCCATCCTTTTGCCGCTGCATTGGGTGATCAACGACGCAGCGATCAGCGCGTTAATTTCGCTCAGGCATTTAACGCCATCGGAACCATGGTGGGCCCTGCTTTGGGCTCTTACTTTTTACTTGGTGCTAATACAATATCGTTACCAGACCTCAGCTCGGTTAAAATACTTTATGTAGCAATTGGGGTGGTCATCCTGCTTATTGCATTAGCCTTTTTATTTCTAAAGATTCCTCAATTAGAAGACGCACATAGCGACAACGCAAATCTAAAATTGGTAACGGAACATATAGACGTCCCAGCCGATAAAAAACTATTTCAACATACCCATTTTAAATGGGCTGTTGCGGCACAATTCTTTAATGTTGCCGCGCAAGCAGGTACCTGGGCGTATTTTATAAATTACGGCGTCGAGGTTATGCATTTCAGTAATGAAAAAGCGGGGTACTTTATGATTGTATTTATGGGAATGATGGCGCTGGGCAGAATTGTGGGAACCTGGTTAATGAGCTATGTGGCCCCCAATAAATTACTTGCGTTGTTTTCCTGCGGCAGCATATTAATGTGCCTTACTGTTGCCCAGGGTGCGGGCTGGATCTCCTATACTGCTTTGCTAGTGATCAATTTCTTTTTCAGTATCATGTTTCCCACTATTTTTAGCCTTGGCATTAAAAATTTGGGGAAACGCACCCAACAAGGATCGTCATTTATAGCGATGGGCGTGGTTGGAGGGGCAATTTTTCCAACCATTATGGGCGAAATTGCTAATAAAAGTGTTGCGCACGCATATTACTTACCAATTATTTGTTACGCAGTAATCTTTTTATATGGAGCGAAATTCTACCGCGTTAAAGCCATTTAAAAACGCATTACTAAGACAATCAATTCAGTATATTTGATTCTATCAGATGAATTCTATAAAAAAAACAGAAAAAAAGGATTCGACGGAACCCGATCCTTTACAACTCGAGATCATAAAATTAAAAGTGAGCGAGCAGCAGATCGCGGCACACTGGCAATCTATACTCCGGGAAATAGTTCAACCGCCTGAAAAAAAGAAATAATTTCAGCAGCAACCACTGTTATTGTATTAGGTACTTGTTTCTATATTTGATCTATTCTTAATTATAGAATACCTATTAAGCATTCAATTGATAAAGCCGTGGCGCATATTTTTTTTATTGCTATCGTTGCCACGTAGTAGCAAAATTATTCCTTTACTTTTTATACTGTCTTTTGCGTTTTTGCGAGCTGTTTACGCAGATGGCGTTCCGGTCATCAGCAGGTTAGGTTTAAAAGAAGGGCTTTCTAATAGCGAAGTTCGCTGTATATACCAGGATAGCAAGGGGTATATATGGTTTGGAACTTATGATGGACTAAACCGGTACGATGGTTACGACTTTAAAATTTACCGAAACCGCCCGGGGAACTCCCGCTCCATTATTCATAACTACGTTAACACAATTGCTGAAGACAATGAGCATCGCCTTTGGATTGGGACACGACAGGGAATAAGCATATTGGATCCTGTTTCTCAGCAATTTACCCAGGTAACAATATCCGGGGCGGGCAAAAAGACACCTCGTTCCGTCGGAACTTACATCGCTAATATTACAAAGGACAGCCAGGGCAATATGTTTGTTGCCAGCGAAGACCAGGGGTTAATAGTTTTTAAAGCACAAAATTACCGCAAGGTAATTCAAATTCCATTTAAAGATCCAACCGGCGTTCATTTTGACTACCGGGTAATAACAACTGTTTTTAGTAAGAGTGGCATCCTCTATCTGTCTATTGAGGGGGAAGGATTATGTTTTTATGATCGTAAAAATAACTGCGTACGTCCTATTGACCGTAGTATAAAAACAGGGGTCGGCCTGTTTGTTGAGGATCAGGATATTTGGGTGGGAACGAGTTTTGGATTGTGGCATTATGATCTTAAGACAAAGCGTTATGACCATCTATATTCAGAAGAATCCGGCGAGTTAAGTTCCAACAGGATCACGCAAATTATGCCAATGGCCAACCATGAAATCTGGATTGGTTCTGACGGTGGCGGGATCGATATTCTAAATAGAAGTACCGGGAATTTCACCCATCTCTCGGCAGGGTTTGACAGCCGTTCGTTATCAAGCAACGCGGTACACGCTATGCTTGTTGACAATGACGGCCGAAAATGGATTGGTACATTAAGAGGTGGAATTAATATTATAGATAATTTAAAAGATCGCTTTTTTACTATTGCCCATGACCCTACAAAACCCAACAGCCTGGTCAATAGCTTTGTAAAATCCGTACTTGAAGATTCCAAAGGGTTGATCTGGATAGGAACGGACGGCGGCGGATTATCGATCTGGAATAGAAAAGCAAATTACTTTAAAAATTTTCAATACACAAAAGGCGCATCAAGCTCGTTGAGTTCAAACTTTATTACCAGTATTGTTCAAGATTATACCGGGAAAATTTGGCTCGCTACCTATGGCGGTGGCATAAATTTATACCAGGAGGCTAATGGTAATTTCAAGGCTTACACAGGTCTAAAATCAAAAGGAGAAACGCCAGGTAAAACATTTTGGCTTTTCCACGAAGATTTAAGTCGCAACCTGTGGGTAAGTGGCTTAAATAATGGCTTATTCAAATACGATCGCGAAAATGATCAATTTATACTTTTTGACCCGTCGTTAAAAAACATCCTATCATTTTGTGAAGACAGCCAGGGGGTATTATGGGGAGGCACATTCGACGGATTATATGACATCGACAGAAAAAATAAAAATCATAAATTCTTTTCGATAGGAAAACCGATCAGGGCGATATACGAAGACGGGCGGAAAAATTTATGGCTTGGAACGGAAGCCGGATTAATGCAGTTTGACCGATCCAGCCATCAGGTAGTCAAACAGTTTACTACAGACAATGGCCTCTGCAACAATAATGTGCTGAATATTGAAGAAGATGCCAGCGGGCACCTTTGGTTGAGTACCTATAATGGTCTTTCCAGGTTTGATCTTAAATCTCAAACATTCACCAATTTTTTTTCCAGCGATGGGTTGCAAAATACTGAGTTTGGATTTAACGCATCTACGGTTTTAAAAAATGGGGAATTAGCATTTGGCGGCATTAACGGGCTAACCATTTTTAATCCTCAAAAGATAGTTCCGATCAATAAAACTCCTTCATTAATGATCACCGACTTGAAAGTCAGTAATATTTCTGTAAGTGAACGGCCTCAGTACATTACATCCCGAAGCTCTGATCATATTAATACACTGACGATACCCTTCAACGACGCTGCCGTTACAATTAACTTTTCGGCGATAGAATTCAGCTCCCAGGAAAGGATTAATTATCGATACATTCTGGAAGGATGGGACAGAGGTTGGAATAACAGCGGGTTAACCAGAAACGCTGTCTATACAAAACTAAGCCCCGGGACGTATCATTTTAAAGTTAGCAGTACAAATGCGGAAGGACAATGGGCTAAAAACTCTTCTACCTTAACGATAATAGTATTGTCGCCATGGTATGCAACCTGGTGGGCTTATGCTTTTTATATTCTGATTGTCGGATCGGCTGTTTACTGGTATCTTTCCTACCGTTGGCGGGAAACAAAACTTAAATATGAAATTAGTTTGGCCCGTGTGAATGCTGATAATCAAAAGGCTTTGCAAGAGAAGGAACGTGAGATAAATGACAAACGGGTTGAGTTTTTTACAGGTGTGGCGCATGAATTCAGAACACCACTTACGATGATCATCAATCCGGCCAAGGATCTATTGAATAGTGAAATCCGAAAGGATCAGAACGATATCAACATCATTTACCGCAATGCCCGAAGGCTTTTAAGTTTGGTAGATCAACTTTTACTCTTCCGCAAGGCAGACGCAGGCGTTACTCAGATGAGCATCGCTCCTGTGCCCATAGCTCATGTATGTAAAGAGGTGTTTTTATGCTTTGCACAACAAGCTGCCAATTCCGGGCTTGAATTCAACTTTAAATGCCGGAATGAAGATTTACTGATTTATGGGGACAGAGAGAAAATTGAGATCATACTTTATAATCTTATCTCCAATGCAATAAAATATGCTTCAGCAGGAAAGCGGGTGGATGTGATGGTAGAAGAGTTGCCGGACGCGGTATTGATAAAAGTTGAGGATAACGGCCCGGGGATACCCATAGAGATAGGCGACAGGATCTTTGAAAAATTCTATCGATCAAAAGGGGCCGGCCAATCAACAAAAACAGGATTTGGCATTGGCTTGCACCTGGCCAAGCAATTTGCTGATGATCACGGTGGAACCCTGACATATGAAAGCATCCGGGGGCAGTTAACAACCTTTACACTCACATTGCGTAGAGGCTTCGATCATTATTCCCCGGAGCAGGTATCTTCAGTTAACTCAAACACCAGTTCAGAACTCCTGATTGAGTTAACCGAAGAGTTGCAGCAACCGTTATTGACAAACAAGGAAACCGTTGATTTTAACGGTGAAAAGATGTTTACCGATAAACAGGCCATTCTTGTTATAGACGATGATGCTGATATCCGAAATTACATCATCAGTATATTAGAGCCGAACTATGTTATCTATAATGCGGCTGACGGCGATAAAGGTTTGGAAATTGCTAAACTTAAGCTGCCTGACCTGATTGTATGCGATATAATGATGCCGGGGCTCAATGGCATTGAATTATGCCGGATAATAAAACAGGACCCTTTGTTGAATTTTATCCCAATGATACTTTTAACTGCCAGCTCATCGCCACAGAGCCGGATAGATGGATTAGAAAGTGGAGCGGATGATTACATTAGCAAGCCCTTTGACAACGACATCCTGCTGGCACGTGTGGCCAATTTACTCCAAAACCGTAAAAACTTACAAAGTTATTTCTTTAACGCTATCACTTTAAAATCAACAACTATTCCTATATCCGAGGAATACAAGCAGTTTTTAGAAAAGTGCATATCTGTTGTTGAGCAGCATTTAACGGATGAGAATTTTAATATTAACATTTTAGCTGTCGAGCTTGGCGTGAGTCGTTCCAATCTATTCAGAAAGGTAAAATCACTGTCCGGACATTCTATCAATAGCTTTATCAGATACATCAGGTTGCGAAAAGCTGCAGAATTGCTGATCCAGTCGGACTTAAACGTTAACCAGGTTGCTTTCGAAACCGGGTTTAATGATCTGAAGTATTTCAGGGTCCAATTCTTTAAATTATTTGGTTCCAATCCATCAGATTTTATGCGACAAAAGCGGCCCGTATTTAAAAAGCGGTTTAACGTTTCGGGCAAATAGGCACTCGAGCATAAAACGCCATCTTTTTTAAAAAAATCGCTCTGCAGTTGAAAAACGCCATTTTGAACAATCTAAACCCGTTTAGGTGCTTTTTTTTGGTTAGATAGCACCCCTTAAATGGTCAGATTATACCCCTCTCTTTTCTGACAATGCCCTCATCTTAGCATTGTAAACCAATTAATACACCAGTATAATCTTCTTAATTAATAACGGGCGGTACCCGTCTGTAGTTAAAAGATCCTGCCTGTTTTTTTGAGGTTAGAAATCGCCATTATAGCCATTATGAACAAGATTAACCAGTTATCAATTTGGTGGGATGAAGCTCGCTCGGGTGCAGTAAAATCATTCGGTCATATTCATCATGAACTTTATCCTTTGTTATACCAATATCTTTTAAAGATCTTGAAGGATGAAGATGTTTGCCAGGATGTATTACAAGAGCTTTTTATAAAAATGTGGGAACGCCGCGAGCGGTTCGGGCCGATCGGAAATGTACGGGTGTATTTCTTTAAGGCTGCCCGCTCAATGGCGCTTAATTATATCAAAAATCATAAATCACATGATCCGCTCATTGACAGTCATCAATATATCGACATGGTTTTTTCGCATGAGGAGATCATGGTGGGTATAGAAAACAATAACGAAGTTAACTTCCGGCTTTCAATAGCTTTAAACAGTTTGCCAAATCGCCAAAAAGAAATGCTTTTTCTTAAATACTTTGATGGTTGCGACTATGCTCAGATCGCTGAAGTTACAGGCATTAGGTATCAGTCGGTTGTGAATCATGTTCACCGGGCCATAATTCAATTAAGAAGCGAATTAAGAACAGACCATCAATTAGCGGCCTGCCGCATGGCGGTGTAACTTGTTGTTGTCTGCAGATATAAATATATTTAATTAGAAATCCCTTTCCCCCTAATATTAAATTGTAATCCTTAAATTAAAAAATGGTTCGTTTACTTTTCAGTGTACGCCGCTGGCTGTTTCTTTTGATCTTTATGATCATTTCCGTTACTTCTTTTTCGCAAAAACGAAGCTATATCAGCCCCGGCGAGGTTTGGCCGGATGATGACGGTAATCATATACAGGCCCACGGCGGCGGTATACTAAAAATAAAAAACACCTATTATTGGTATGGCGAACAACGGCGCCAGGGACTTGATTCCAATAAACGATATGTAAGCTGTTACTCTTCCAAAGACTTGACCAATTGGAAATTTCGTGGGGACGTTGTTCAAATGACCGACCCTAATAATCAAGGAAGTGGCTGGATACTTGAAAGACCCAAAGTGTATTTTAATAACAAGACAAATAAGTACGTAATGTACTTTCACTTAGACAATAAGACCTATAAAACAGCAAGTGTTGGTATTGCTGTAAGCGACAAGCCCGATGGAAATTTTGTTTTTGTAAAAAGTTTCCGCCCGCTGGGTCATGAAAGCCGCGATATTGGCCAGTTTGTTGACGACGATGGCAAGGCCTATTTGATTTTTGAAGATCGCCCTTATGGTTTTAGGATCGCTCTTTTGTCTGAAGATTACATGGATATTGAAAAAGAAATATGCCTCATCCCCGAACATATGGAAGGTGGCGCTATTGTTCACTTTAAAGGTTTGTATTATGCAATTGGCTCTGCCCTTACCGGTTGGAATGCTAATCCCAATAAATACGCCACGGCGCCATCACTTGCCGGGCCATGGACAGAATTTAAAGATATTGCCCCGCCCGAAACAAAGACTTATGGGTCACAATCAACCTTATTGTTAAAGGTTGTGGGTTCCAAAGGGACAACGGTTCTTTACCTAGGGGATATATGGAAGCCGAAGACGCAATGGGATTCGAGGTATTTGTGGATGCCTGTAAAAATTAATGACGGAAAACTCTGGCTACCCAAGCCACAAAAATTTAAAATAAATATTAAAACAGGCCTGGCAACTGATTAATGATTATTTCATTCAGAAATACCAAAAAAACTTTGAGTATAATCTGATTTATTTTTTGTCTGTTAGATAGTTTTGGTTGGTTAACTATCGGTTTAAGGCTCCTGTAATGGGAGCCTTTTTAATGCTTATAAAAAATATATATGATAAAGAATATCACTTTTTGCTTTTTTATAGTGTTTAATTACTCAGCATTTGCACAAATTGTTACTTATAAAGCTCCTGTTTGCGACATAATCAGTCACGATTATTCTATGAAAGTACGAGAGCCTGATGCCCGGTGGCAGGCAGTAGACCTTTATCATGCTAAGGTTGCAGAGGTTGTAAACACTACTACTACGATTAAGAAAACCACTTTTGCCTACTTTGATTGTGCAGGGAATGTTGAGGTGAGTTTGAAAACAGCTAAGGGAGCGGTAAAATCAGTCAAGATCAGACCTTTATCATTAGGTATAAAGCCGGTTATTGAGGGCAATAATATAACCTTCAAAATTAAAGCCAACCAATATGTTTCCGTTGAGATTAACGGAAACATTTTTAATAATCTACAGGTCTTTGCTAATAAATTGGAGAGTAACAAACCTTTAGCAGCAGATACCAACGTAATTTACTACGGACCTGGGTTGCATCGTGCAGGAAAAATAAATATGAAGTCCGGTCAAACCTTATACATTGCAGGAGGCGGAGTTGTAGAAGGCAGCATTAATATAGACCATGTAAAGGATGTTCATATAAAAGGGCGTGGTATATTAACACAAATAGCTACTACACCACAAGGCACGGTAGGCAAAAATGTTATACAATCAAATCGTAATGATGCGGTAGCCATAAATTACTCTGCTAGTGTAGATGTAGACGGAATAATTATTTTACCACATAAATATTCGGTGCTTATCGGGCAATCTAAATCCGTAAATATAAGCAACGTGAAGTCTTTTAGTTCTGAAGGAAACGCTGACGGTATTGATATTTTTTCGAGTACAGCAGTAACGCTGGATCATCTGTATATGAGAAATTCTGATGATTGTATTGCGATTTATGGACACCGTTGGAACTATTACGGGAACACTAAAAATGTGATCATTAAAAATTGTATCCTTTGGGCAGACGTGGCCCACCCCATACTTATTGGCACGCATGGCGATTCGGTTCAGCCCGACACTTTAGCAAATATCAGATTTTCTAATATCGATATCCTCGATCAGCATGAAAACCAAATGGATTATCAAGGCTGCCTGTCGCTTAATGCCGGAGATAGTAATTTAATAGAAAACATTCTGTTCGATGATATCAGAATAGAAGAAATACGGAAGGGCCAGCTATTTAACTTAAGAGTGATGTATAACAAAAAATACAACACGTCTGCTGGCAATGCCATCAGGAATATATTGTTCAGCAACGTTACCTACACCGGGTCACAGGTGCCGCATTCAATTATTACCGGCTACGACAACAAAAGATCAATTAATCACATCATATTTGAAAATCTGCGTATCAATGGCATCTATATTACCGAGGACATGAAGGGCAAGCCTAAATTTTACAAAACCGGCGATATGGCCAATATATTTATAGGAGAGCATGTAGAAGACGTAATTTTTACAAGATCAGCATCCGGTAAATTGTAAAATCGTCGAATTGCCGCAACCTATTGAGTATAACGTTACCTTTTTTTTGTCTCTATACAGAATACAGTACTCGCATACAACCATATATCGCGTTGAGCAAGGCTACAATTGTAACTCAAGGCCCGAATGAGCAAAAAATTAGGTATAAAAGATATTGCTGAAGCACTTAATATCTCCAAAGCATCGGTGTCTGTAGTGCTAAACGGAAAAGCCCGGCAATATGGCATCAGTCCGCGGCTTGAAAAAGAAATTTTTGAATTCGCCAAAAAAGTAAATTATTTACCCAGTAGCCTCGCAGTTGGATTAAGTACGGGGAAAAGCAAAACCATCGGCATGTTGGTAGAAGATATTTCCGATCCTTTCTTTGCCTCTATTGCCCGCATAGTGGAGAAAAATGCCGCGGCATTCGGGTACCGGGTGCTTTATGGAAGCACAGAAAACAATACGCTGCAAGCCCTTGACCTTTTGAAAACCTTCAGGAGCTACCAGGTGGAAGGCTTCATTATTGCTCCACCGCCTGGCATTGACACATATATAAATCAATTGATCTCTGAAGGATGCCCTATAGTTATGTTCGATAGGTCAATTGACGGTCTCAAATGCGATACCATATTGGTAGACAATTTTAAAGGCGCCTACATGGCGACCCAACACCTGATTGAAAATGGCTACCGTAACATCGCAATGGTTACCATCTTATCAGGCCAGGATCAAATGGATGAACGCATCAGGGGTTATAGAACAGCGATGAGAGAAAGCGATCTGCCGGACATTGTACAAACCATAGCTTATAACAATTACCAGGAGGAGTGTACAGGGGCCATAAAAACCCTGATTCAAGGAAACCCGCAAATTGACGCATTCTTTTTTGCTACTAACTATTTGGCTATTGAAGGTTTAGCCGCTTTTAAAGAACTGGGTTTAGTTGTGCCTGATAATATCGGCGTTGTTGTTTTCGATGATAACACAAACTTTGAATTATTTAATCCTTCTATCTCCGCCGTGGCACAACCTATACAGCAAATTGGCCAGGAGGTTATCCGCCTTTTACTAATGCATTTAGAGGGAGATACAGATACGCTTCAGGGTAACCTGACCTTGCAAACGGAATTGAAACCCCGTAGTTCTTCCCAGCCCCCTCCTGTTATTCTAAAATAATCATGTACCTTCAAAATATTTTCAGATGTTTAAATATACACGGCCGCTCTTAATTATCATTTTGCTGGCATGCTTAACCGGTAGCGAAACGTTCGCTCAGGTGAAAATCCAATTGACAGCTCGGTCAGCCGACAAAAAGACCGTTGTGATGTTGGGAATAAATGACAGGTCCCAATTAGTTTACCGGGTCGATTTCAACAATAACACTGTTGTTAACTGGTCCGGCATGGGTTTGCTTACCGATAAGAAAAACTTTGCCACAGGTATCCAGATTGTGAAAATGGAGCAAGGAAAGCAGGATAGATCATTTACCTGGTCGTTGGGAGAGGACGAAAAAATAGAAAACAAATACAAGTTGTTAATTTTACATTGCCGTTCTGCCGATGCAATGTTTGATGTTATTGGCCGCGTTTACAATGGTAGCTTTGCCTTTAAATACGTATGCAAAGATTTAGGCGATGCACAACCAATAAGATTAAAAAAGGAGCTTACAGAATTTAATCTTAACAACAGCTACAACATCTATCAGTATCACGAAGAATCTATATTCCGGGCCATGCCGCTGGATTCACTTTCCGGCACAAGTGATCTTCCCTCGACCTTGGTTTCGGGGAATAATTCTTTTATTAGTATAGGCGAAGCAGAAAATCGCAATTATACAAAATGCGTATTGGTGAAGGGGCAAACATCCAATAGCCTTGCCCTTAATTTTTATACTGATACACTATACAAAAATGGTATAGTCGACAAAATTAATAAAGACACTCTGGTTATTTTTAAAGATAGCCTTGTAACGCCCTGGAGAACAATAAGTATCTCATCAATGGCCATTGGGCTTCACGCCTTCAGCCAGCTCAATTTAAAACTTACCGAAACGAATGGCAAAGTATCGACAGCTGCGATTAAACCGGGAAAAGTTTTCAGGGTGCCGATAAGCACACAGGGAGGCCTTGATGGTGCTGACTTTGCAGCTAAACACCGCTTTCAATATATTATGCTGGATGCCGGTTGGTATGGTGCCGAATTTCGCACTACATCTGATCCAACAAAGCCAATACCGGGGCTTGACTTGCCGGGTATCATCAAACATGCTACCGACAAAGGCATAGGCGTTATACTTTACGTGAATTATGTGGGCTTAAAGGCCAAATTGGACACCATCCTTCCGCTTTTTAAAAAATGGGGCGTAAGCGGGATAAAGTTTGGCTTTGTAGATGGTGGTACACAAAAAGGACTGACCTGGTTAGATTCGGCAATGCAAAAAGTAAACGATTTCGGGTTTGTTTTAAACGTCCATGATCATTATAAACCCACCGGATTGAGCCGGCGCTACCCCTATGTTCTTAGCCAGGAAGGCATTCGCGGAGACGAAAACAGCCCGGATGCGTTTCATAATACTGTACTTCCATTCACCCGGTATTTGGCGGGCCCCGCCGACTTTACTTTCTGCTTTCCAAATAGTCGCGATAATTTTTCTAAAAATTTGAAGGTAAGCAAGGGGCAGCAATTGGCGCTCACCGTAGTTTATTTCGACCCCTTACAAGCCATATTCTGGTACGGAAAGTCCGCTGATTATACAAACGACGAAGAACTGGCTTTTTTTGATCAAGTGCCTACCGTTTGGGACGAGTCGAGATATTTAGCGGGCGATATCGGCAAAGGCGTTTGTGTAGCCAGAAAAAAGAACGGCTCGTGGTATATTGGCGCAGCAGCCGGGCTTGCGCCTTGGCAGGCAAAGATTGATTTTAACTTTCTAGATAAAGGAAAAAACTATTTAGCAACCATATATGAAGACGATGGAAAAAAGGGAATCAAAGTAAGCCAAAAGGAAGTAAAAAGGGGAACAAGTTGGTTAATAGATCTCCCCGGAAAAGAAGGGCAAGCTATAATTCTAACACCCAGGTAATAATTGAAATGAAAAAAGCAGTTTTTTTAATTTTCTTGTTATTGATCTTCGCGATTGCGGACAAGGCAACGGCGCAGTATTTTAACCATCCGGGGTTACTACAAGACATCCACGATCTTGAAAGAATAAAAAAAGGCGTGACCGATAAAACCGAGCCCATTTATTCGGGATTCGTTGTTTTTAAAGCACATCAGCTATCGCAAAAAAACTATCAAATGCAGG
>CAMLFI010000028.1 GCA_946479225.1 uncultured Mucilaginibacter sp.
ACCGGGCTGGCATAAGGCTTTAAAACATCTGCCTGGTCAAGCGAGGCAGCAGGTGTCCAGCTGTAGCTCACCGTGCCCGAGCTGATACTTACCGTAGGGCGAAGCAATATTTTTTGCCCCTCCAATATCACATATTCCTCATCGTCTTGTATAACAGGTACGGGGTTAACCGTAATTTTAAAATTAGTGGTATAACTACAGCCGGTTCCGGTTGCCGTAAAAACATAGCTGATGGCAAATGTACCCGGCCCTGAAACTGCTGGGTCAAACGCGCCTGTCTGATTTATTCCTGTACCGGTAAAAACGCCGGTACCGGCGTATATGCCTTTGTTCTCCGCAATTTGGATAGCGCCGTTATCGCGGCAAAGAACAATATCGGCGGTAATAGGCGTGTTATTATATACCAAAGCAATTACCGGGTTGGCGTTGATGGTTACGGTGTTATCAATAGTATTTATGCAACTTAAACTTTCGCCGGAGTAGGCTATAAGTTTAACATGATAACTTTTTGTAGCAGGCGTATTAAAAAGACCGTAATTGTGGGTGTAAAGCTTATCCGCATGCATTACATCCATTGTATAAGTTTCTGAAAGCTCGGGGTGATTATCATAATCAAAATACCAAACTATTTTGGTGATGTTGCCAAAGCTTGGTGTAGACTTATCCCTGAACACAATGTCGCTGCCGCTGCAATTGTTCTCCACCGCAAATTCAGCATGAGGGATGGCGCCGTTAACAGTAAACTGCATTTGCTTAATGCTTACACAGCCATATTTAGAAGTTACCGTAAGTGTAACAGTGTAAATACCCGATGCGCTGTATTTATGCTGCGCGTTTTTTTGGGCGGATTTATTATTTGCGACTGATGCATTGGCATCGCCAAAATTCCACAGGTAGGTAAATTCTGATTCCGTATTATCCGCGATAGTGCTCATATCTGTAAACCTGGCCACATCATCAATACAGGCATCAGGCAAAACAAAATCTACCACAGGCAAAGGGCGAATGGTTATGTCTTTTTGAAATACTACACTGCTGCAGCCTTTATCAGTAGCAACAATTAATTTAACGGTATAAATTCCCGTAGCTGTATAAACATGGGTAAACGCTGCCGCGGATGTTTTGTCGGCAGTTGTTCCGTCGCCAAAATCCCATTTCCAGCTTATAATATTGCCTTCGGCAGCTATAGAGTTATCTGTTAAAAGAACGCCGCTGTTTAAACAATCAGACGTGGCCATATTAAACGAGGCATTTGGTATTTTAGCTACATGGACAACGGCCTGCGGCGAAATAGCGCTGCAACCATTGGCATCAACAACCGTTAACGTAACAGGATAGTCGCCGGCGGCAGCATAAGTATGCGTAGGGTTTTGTAAGGTTGAAAAAGGTGTGCCATCGCCAAAATCCCATAACCATTGCTGGGTTGTCCCTCCGTCGGTAATAACAGAAACGTCTGTAAACTGTACAACATCGCCTAAACAACTATTGGCGGCAACTTGTATAGCGCTTGTAGGCTTGCCATTAACGGTAAAGAAGAACTGTACCTCCTCATCCGATCCACAATCATCAATTACCGGATTAAAAACAGTTGCAGTAACTACATAGGTGCCGGGCGGATAGGTAACCATCTGCTCATATTCATACTTGTACAATGTTATCCCGTTTGATGATGGTATTGGTTTTCCCACCGGGTTAAGCTCCTGATGCGGCGCAGCGCCATCGCCAAGATCCCAGCTTATGCGGATGGTTGGAAAAGGCAATGTCAACTGTAGCTTATAGGATTGCCCGCTACATGCTGTTGTAAGGCTTTTGGCAATATCAGCCGGGTCCTCAAAAACAAGGTGGGTATTCAGGTCAAGCTGGTTGGTACCGGCGGCGTAACCATATGATTCCTGGGGGCCAAAGCCATACGCGATGGCATTAAACGGCTCATCTGCTTTTAATGTATGCGTTCCTGATGTTACAGAGCCGCCCCCGTTGCTTGTCGGGCCTGATGAAACTGCTATTTGCGCGTAAGAATAGCCCGGTTTGCCCGCAACCGGGGCAAATGCAGTATAAGGAGATCCGTCAAGCGTAAAGGATGCTACCGCGCTTGTGGGTAAAACCACGTTGATATAGCTTGCTAATATTCTAAAATAACCGCTGGAATAAAGTGTTACTTTGCTAAGTCCTTGTTCAATTGGGCTTAAATATATCATTTCAGGGTCGCCTACATCACCTGCTACAGTGGTGCAATTAACTCCCTGGCGTTCTGTAGCGGAATATTGTACAACCTGTATCGGCTTGTCGGCCGATACCACGTTGGTGTTGGTTGATGAAAACTCGTAATATAAACCATTTACAAACTGGTTGGCGGCAACCACTGCACCGTTAAGGGTGACCAGGGTGGCCGGATCGCTCAAGACTATACGGTAAACATCGAAAGGGCGCGATTTTAAAGGCGCCGTAACGTAGTTTTTGCCCCAGGTTGACGTAGCGTAAACCTGCTGAAATAAATTGTCGGCAGTACCAGTAATACAGCCTATAGATATTTTAGAGCTGCCCGAAAAAACTGCTATCTTTTTACAAGTGCCGGCAATTGTACTTACGGATTTTATTTTGGTACCCGTTAGGTCATTTGATGACAAACCCTGGTACAGTTCTCCTTTTTTCAGGTTAACCGTAAAGGTTACGCCCTTGGCTTCGCCATTTAAAAGCTGTTCTGACGGTGTTATTTCTACAGCGGTATTATCCTCGGTGGCTATTATACCAAAAGTTGAGTAAGCGGGATTTTCATTTGATGCTTGTTTGTAATTAATGGACATATATTCTTTGCCCATAGCGCTAACGGGCAGCAGCAATGTAGCACCCGATACCGAAGACGCGTAAATATGCGCGTAAACCGCTATCGGTTTTGCCGATTTGATATGTATGCCTTTTAAAAACTTGCCCTGGTTGCCTACAAAAGCGCTGGCAGGTATAGTAACAAAAGTTACCGCGTTAGCTGTTACAAAAAAACTTTGAATAAATGATCCGTCGGCAATGTCAACCGTGCCGGTAGTTGACAGGTCAGAGGTAATATAAAGGATCATGCTGCTGGGCTGCCCTAAATTTGTAGGCAGCTTTATATGATCCATATACATTGTCCAAAACTCGGTACCCTTATTACTCGTTCCCTGTGCGTTGGTATTTGTACGCAAAAAAAACAGCAATAAAATAAGAGCAGTACAATATAATGTCCTGGTATTTATCAAGTATTAAATTAATTAGGCGGCTTATAAAGTCCGCCTAAATATACATACTTAAAAAATACAATAACAATAATGTTACACTAACTTTTTCAGGGTTTCTATTTCGGCGTGGGCCAACCTAAGCTTTGCTGCCAGATCTTTATTCTCGCGCCTTAGTTTGTAAATTTCAATGGCGTTAGTAATATACATCTTCAGCTCATCGTTTTGCCAGGGCTTTACAACATACTTATAAACGTGACCGCGGTTAATGGCATCCATAACCGCATTTATATCAGCAAAGCCGGTGAGTAATATCCTGATGGTATCAGGGTAGATCTGTATTATTGACTCCAGGAACTCTATCCCGGTCATAACGGGCATGCGGTGGTCGGTTATAATTACACCTATCTCTGTAGTATCTAATATCTTACGACCCTCTTTGGCCGATATCGCTGTAAATACTTCGAAATCGCGCCTAAAGGCTGCTTTAAAACTGTTGAGGTTATTAACCTCGTCATCTACGTATAAAACTCCAACTGCCATATTAAATGCAAAGTACAAAGTAATGATACATTATTAAGCTAAAACCCTAATGTAAAAAAGGCTGTAAAGAGTACTTTTTGTTAACATTCTGCGTATTAAGCCGTTTTTTTAACAATAACAGCAATTTACCCCGCAATCGTTTTAGGTTCTGCTATTTAACTCACCCTTTTTCCCTTTAATAACAGGGCCATGGCATCATTAAAAGATCCCGCCTGTATCACCTCGCCTGAGTTCACAAAAAATATCTCGTCAGCGTTTTCAATCGTATTCAGTCTGTGCGCTATAATAACCCGCGTGGTATGCTCCGGAAGATTATTCAGTATCTCGCTTAACAGTTTTTCTGTAATGGTATCAATATTGGCGGTAGCTTCGTCCAATATCAACAAGTCAGGATCGCGCAAAACGGCACGCATAAAGGCTATCAGCTGCTTTTGCCCCAAACTAATACTGGCCCCGCTTGATAGTACTTTAGTTTCCAGCCCGCTGTCAAACATCGCTAATAAACTACCCAAATTGGCATCCTTAATAGCCTGCTCCAGTTGCTCATCCGTATAGCCTGCGTACAGTTCGTTACCATACAATATATTTTCACGAACGGTACCCGTAAATAAGAACGGCTCCTGTAAAATAAAGCCTATTTTTTTGGAACGTTCTGCAGGATCATAGCTCCTTATGTCTTTCCCATTAAGTAAAACCGCGCCGCTTTGCGGATCGTACAAACGGGCTATTAATGATGCTGTTGTGGTTTTACCACCCCCCGTAGGCCCAACCAAGGCATAAGTTTTACCGCGCTCCAGTTTAAAGCTGATGTTATGTAAAATCTCGTTATCACCATAACCAAAGTGAACATTCCTGAATTCCAACAAGGCATCTGATGTTTCTTTTGCTCCATCGGCAACAGTAACCAGATCGGTCTCCATGGCTAATATTTGCGATATCCTGTCCCAACCGGCCATTGCCGCCTGGAAGTTGGCCCAAAGTGTAGCCAATTGTCTTAGCGGGTTATAAAAGTTGGTGGTATATGAGAAATAACTTACCAGCAAACCTATAGTAAACTCGCCTTCGCTTATTAAATAAATACCAAATGTTAAAACAGCCAGTTGCGCAATACTTGCAAACAGCGTGTAAACCGGCATAAATATATTATTGGCAAGGCCCGCAGTTATAGCAGCTTTATAATTTTCGCCATTGGCAACGTCAAAGCGTTTTCTGAAATAATCGCGGCGGTTAAAGGCAATGATCACATTAAAATTGTGCAGGCTTTCCTGTATCTCCGCGCTCAGGCCGCCCACACTTTTTAAACTTTTAGCATTGCTACGTTTTACCCAAGGCGATACGATCATGGTAAAAACCAGTATCAGCAAGCCCGGCGCAAGCGCTGCCGCACCCAATTTAATATTAATAGCCACCAGGAATATACCCGCGCCAATCATGATAGCAATGCTGCCGATAAACTGCATAAGCGATTGGGAGAAAAACTGGTTCAGTTTATCAGTATCGTTATTTATGCGCGATATCAGGTCGCCGGCCTTGTTTTGGTTAAAGAAACCCACAGGCAATTGTTGCAGCTTATTGAACACAGCATTGCGCAACGTAAACAACATGCGCTGCCCCACCCCGCCCATTAAGCGTGTTTGCAGATAACTGGTAACCAACGACACAAAATACAGGCAAAGCAGTAAACCACAATTTACTAAAACGCCATGGTATGGGTCGGCAATTACCTTCTTACTGCCGGTAACAATATATTCATCAATAGTGTGGCCCACAACATAAGGCCCCGCCAGGTTTATAGACGAGGTAACCAATATGGCACACATCGCCAGCCAAAGATTCCTTCTTTCGTGCGCTATTAATTGCAGCAGCTTTTTCAGGCCGGCAAGGGTCGAGGTTTTTTGCTGCCCTTTAGATAACTGGTTAAGATCGTAATTCATAGTTGCTGGTGCTTTGTTGCGAATTAAAAATCTGTACGTATTCGGGGCTTGTGCTCATTAGTTCGTTGTGTGTTCCTTCGGCCACTATCTCTCCATCCATCAGCACCACAATCTTATCGTAATGCTCAATGGCCGCTATTTTTTGCGTTACCGATACCAGCGTTGTGCCCGGATAGTTGCGCTGAACGTTGGCCAATATTTTCTGTTCGGTGCCGGAATCAACCCGCGCGGTAAAATCATCCAACAGTAAAACCTTTGGATTTACTGCCAACGCACGCGCCAACATTATCCGCTGCTTTTGCCCGCCCGAAAGGCTTGATCCCCGCTCAGATACAATGGTGTTTAGTTTATCCGGCAATCCATTAATAAAGTCGGCCAGTTCTGCAGTTTCTATTGCTTTTTCCAGCGATTCGTCGGTTACGGTATCGCTAAACGCGATGTTCTCGCGGATGCTCATATTGAATATAATGCTATCCTGAAACACAAAACCCACCTGCCTGTGAAAAGCCTCGCTGTTATAGCTGGCAATACTTCTGCCATCAAACTCAACCGAACCCTCTGTAGGGTTTATTAAGCCGGTAAGCAGGTAAAGCAGTTGGGTTTTCCCGGCGGCGGTCGGACCAATTATCGCGATCTTTGAACCTGCGTTTACAGCAAGTGAAACATCCTTTAACGCAGGCTTTTGCCCGTAAAAAACGCTGACATTTTTTAAATCAATATCACCTTTTAATGGTGTGGTATCCGTTCCTTTTTCTTCGGTATCAGGCGCGTTGAAAATGGCGTTAAGCCTTTGGAAAGATGCCGTAGCCTGCGCTATAATATTGCTCATGAAACCGATAACCAGTATCGGGAAGATGAGCATCATTAGATAACTGTTAAAGGCCGAAAACTCACCCAGCGTCATGGTGCCGTTTATTACATAATGCCCGCCAAGCGCCAATATGGTAAGCAGCGAAAGGTTGGCCGTGAACGAAATAATGGGAATGAGCCCGGCAAACATTTTAAGTATAGTTAAACCAAAATCGCGGGCCTTGCTGTTGGCCTCTAAAAATTTCATCGACTCCAGGTTTTGCGAATTGATAACACGTATCAGCGCGGCGCCTAAAATACTTTCATTAATGATCTTGTTCAGCCAGTCTATCACCTCTCGGCTTTGAATAAACAGCACCCTCACCTTTTTTAGCACGTAAAAAAACGTACCGCCTATTATGGGGATGATGGCAATTACAGTCAGCGCCAGTCTCCAGTTGATGCTTAACATCAACGCACTCGCGCCGATGATTATCACCAATGATGATACGATAGATACGATAGCCTGCGAAACGAACAACTTGATAGAGTCGGCATCGGCAGTTAGGTTGGTTAGTAGTTTTGAAGGATTGGCCTGCTCAATAAAAGCATGACTTTGGCGCGAGATCTTATCGGCCAGCCGGGTACGCAGGTCGCGCGCAACACGCTCTGACGCGTAGGTTTGAATAACGCTTTGCAGGTATCCAAATATAAAAACCAACAACACTGCAATACTAAACTCGGTTATTATGGCTTGCAGATCAAAAGTTTTATGTGTGTACGCGTCTATCCCATCGGCAATAATGCGGGGCAGCAGCAGGTTAATGCCGTTGCTTAGCAGCGCCAACACAATAAGCAAGGTTACCAAACCGCGGTAGGGTTTTAACAAACTCCCTATACCGGGTGGTTTTGGTTTGTCGGTGATCGGTTTTTCAGGCATAATGTTTTAATGAGGGGGCAAAAATACTAAAGCTTATGTTATAATTTTATTAAGATTGTAGACGATTGTAATTAAATTTTATTTTAAAATAAATCACTTATTATGGCGTTAAATTTTAACAGCAAAGAGGAATATATACTGGAGGACGAACGTGTTTTGATACGGCCTCTGCGAACCGATGACGTTGTAAATCTTTTACCCTTCGCTTTAAATGAGCCAGAGACATGGCGATATTCAAGCAAAACCGCAGGAAGTGAAGAACTTTTAAAGCGATATATTGATGATGCCTTAGAATTAAGAGAGAAAGGCCTTGAATACCCGTTTATTGTATTTGATAAGAAAGCAAATGCCTATGCAGGAAGCACCCGCTTTTATGATATACAACCAGAAAACGGTGCGCTTGAACTGGGTTATACCTGGTATGGAAAAGATTTTAGGGGCACAGGGATGAACAAACATTGCAAGTTTTTACTGCTGCAGTTGGCTTTTGAGACCATGAATGCCGACCGTGTAGGTTTCCGTGCCGATGCCCGTAATGAAGTAAGTATTGCAGCCATGAAAAGCATTGGCTGTATAGTAGAGGGTACTATTCGCAGCAACGCCCCTTTACGCGATGGTAGCCGCCGCGACTCTATTATTTTAAGTATTTTAAAGGATGAGTGGTTTAGTGGGGTTAAGGAGAGATTGAGGGCGAAGTTGAAATAAATTAAAAAGGGGTGCCATGGTGACACCCCTTAAATTCTATTTCTTCAAATCAAACCTATCCAGATTCATCACCTTACTCCACGCCGCAACAAAATCATTTACAAATTTATCCTGGGCGTCTACGCTGCCATAAACCTCGGCAACGGCACGTAGTTCAGAGTTGGACCCGAACACCAGGTCGGCGCGGGTGCCGGTCCATTTTACGGCTCCGGTGGCGCGGTCGCTGCCTTCGTAAATTTCCCTGTCTTGCGTTACTGCTTTCCAGGCAGTGCCCATATCCAGCAGGTTCACAAAAAAGTCGTTGGTTAATTGTCCGGCGCGATCAGTGAATACGCCATTTTTTGAACCATCAAAATTATTGCCCAATACACGTAAACCACCTACCAAAACCGTCAACTCAGGTGCAGTAAGTGTAAGCAAATGCGCTTTATCAATCAGTAATTCTTCTGTTGATACAGATGATTTTGATCTGCGGTAGTTGCGGAAACCGTCAGCAATTGGCTCCAAATATCCAAATGATTCAACATCGGTTTTCTCCTGCGAGGCATCCATACGGCCGGGGGTAAACGGAACGGTGATATTCTTGCCGGCGTCCTTAGCAGCCTTTTCAACCGCTGCGCACCCTGCTAATACGATCAGGTCAGCTAATGAAACTTTCTTACCGGATGCGTTAAAGTCTTGTTGTATCAGTTCTAAAACATCCAGCACTCTTTGCAGCTGTATAGGATTGTTTACCTGCCAGTATCTTTGCGGAGCCAAACGAATACGGGCACCATTAGCGCCGCCCCGCTTATCAGACCCACGGAACGTTGAGGCCGAGGCCCAGGCTGTTGAAACCAGTTCAGAAACACTTAATCCCGAAGCTAATATTTTGCCTTTAAGCGATGCTATATCACTATCATTTATCAGTTCATGATCTACAGCGGGTATAGGATCCTGCCAAAGCAGTTCCTCCTGCGGTACATCCGGACCCAAGTAACGTTCTTTCGGCCCCATATCGCGGTGGGTTAACTTGTACCATGCACGCGCGAAAGCATCGGCAAACTGATCAGGGTTTTCTAAAAAGCGGCGGGATATTTTCTCGTAGGCAGGATCAAAACGCAAGGCCAAATCCGTGGTCAACATAGTAGGCAACCGCTTTTTGGTACTATCAAAAGCATCCGGAATAATAGCATCCGCATTTTTGGCTACCCATTGTTGCGCGCCGCCGGGGCTTTTGCTCAACTGCCACTCAAAACCTAAAAGGTTCTCAAAAAAGTTATTGCTCCATTTGGTAGGGGTTGTTGTCCAGGTTACTTCTAAACCGCTGGTAATGGCATCTGCGCCACTGCCACTACCGTAGCTGTTGCTCCAGCCAAAACCCTGCGCAGCCAGATCGGCTGCTTCGGGCTCTTTGCCTACATGTTCAGACGGCGCAGCGCCATGTGTTTTACCGAAGGTGTGTCCGCCCGCTATCAAGGCTACGGTTTCCTCATCATTCATGGCCATACGACCAAATGTATCGCGGATATCTTTTGCAGCCATCACCGGATCTGGGTTACCATCCGGCCCCTCAGGGTTTACATAGATCAAACCCATCTGCACAGCAGCTAATGGTTTCTCCAGGTTGCGCGAGTGGATATCGCCATCAGCATCATCATCTGACGATAAAACAGCGTGTTTAGCCACCCCTTCTGAGCCATGGGCATAGCGCTTATCGCCACCCAGCCAAACGGTTTCCGCACCCCAATAAACATCCTGATCAGGTTCCCAAACATCGGCCCGACCGCCTGCAAAACCAAAGGTTTTAAAACCCATTGACTCCAGCGCAACGTTACCTGTTAATATCATCAAGTCCGCCCACGAAATGTTGCGGCCATATTTTTGTTTTATCGGCCAAAGTAAACGGCGGGCCTTGTCTAAGCTCACATTATCCGGCCAGCTGTTCAACGGTGCAAAACGCTGTTGCCCAGCCCCGGCTCCGCCCCTGCCGTCGAACACCCTGTAGGTACCCGCGCTGTGCCAGGCCATCCTTATAAATAAACCGCCATAATGACCAAAATCTGCCGGCCACCAGTCCTGCGAGTCGGTCATTAAAGCGTGCAGATCTTTCTTCACCGCATCCAGGTCAAGGCTGTTAAAAGCTTCGGCATAGTTAAAACTTTCACCCATGGGGTCTGATAAAGAAGAATGCTGACGAAGGATACTCACCTTTAAATGTTTTGGCCACCAATCGTGATTTTTGGTGCCGCCACCGGCAACATTTTGTTTCATGCTGCCATTATGAAACGGGCATTTACTGATATCATTTGATTCGTTTTCCATAGATCAGGTTATTTAGATTTTACTTGGATGGTTTACCGGCACATGGTTATGTGCTTTTTATAAAGGTAAACGCGTTGATAGTTAAATCAAAATCAATTAATTCTATATGTGATAGGGAAAAGCTATTGGCAGCGTAATTATCGCACGTACTGTCGTCGCATGAACTCACCCCGACTTCGCTGCGCTGGTCGACCCTCTCTTCCGCAAGCGGGAAAGAGGGTGGAAAATCTTAAAAAATAAATCTCAAATAATCTACGTCTCACCCTCTTTCGCCGAAGGCAAGAGAGGGTCGACGCACGCAGTGCCGTCGGGGTGAGTAAACCGCCTGCTATTTACTTCTGACTTTTCAAAAACATGTACTTTTTTAAATCAGCAAAAACAACGCCTTTGTCTTTTAAATCTGCAACGTATTCCGGCGTAATCTTGCCGCTTTTAAGGAAAGACAAAGTCGACTCGGGTATATTGTTAAACCCAATTTTATTGAACCCCCGGATATAATTGGCATCTATTCCCTGAGACTTCCACATGGAAATTCTGCTATAAGGCAGATTATTATATCCAAGGTCTTTAAAGCTCTGAACATACTGAGCTGTCAGACCTCTCGATTTCGTAATGGTAACCGCGTCTAACGGAATATCTAAGCCTACGCTCTGCAGACTTTTTATGTAAGCCGCTTCAACGTTAAAAAATTTAAATGATGTGATCCTGGCGAGCTTTATATGTCCGTATCCCAAATCAGAAAAGCTTTTTATGTAATCAGGTGTAACCCGGGCCAATGCTAATATGCAGAGCATTTTATAAGGGATATCCCGGTAACCTAATGCCGACATTTCTTTTATAAATTGTGGTGTAACGCCCGCAGTTATAAGCGAATCCATTTGTACCTGGCTTAACGCGCCGTAACCTAAGCTGCCCACAGATGTAACAAAATTGACATCTGCCTTTACAATTTCTTCCGGGAATGGCATTTTATATGTGCCGCCGTCATAAACCGTCTCAATTCTGCCAGCTGTGTTGCTAAATTTAAGAACGTGCGTCGTGTCGGCTTCCGGTCCGAATACAGGTGTAGTCAAAGTGGATTCAGCTTTTTTAGTTGCAGCATTGTTATTTTTAGGTGATGATAATGTTGCTGATTGCTGTTTTACATCCAATGCAGGCGCGTTTCTATATTGATTGTTCTTTTTTCCATTTTTGGCTACAGTATTAGCGGCTGCTGCCGAAAGTGGCTCGTTAATATTGCACACCAACACCGCCATTATCAAAACAAGCGTCATGTACTTCCACATACCGTTAATGTTTGATCTCCTGGCGTTCATCATCAAAATGCGTTTTTTTAACAGCGACTGATTGTAATTGGTGGTGATGTTCATGGCAAACTCTGGCACCGATACCTTTACCAAACTCAACTGGTAGGTCGACCGTTCAAAGGCTGTCTCTTTTAGTAGCGAATCATCTGTCAAATATTCCAAGTTACTTTCAATGTCCTTACGATAGATCCATGCCAGCGGGTTAAACCATTGGAACACCAACATCAGTTCGGCTAAGAGCAGATCTATAGTATGCGCCTGCAAAACATGGATCTTCTCGTGTGCCAGTATCTGGTCATAAGTCTCCCAATCATATTTCTCGGGGTTGATGAAAATGCGGTTAGCGAATGAACAAGGGGAGCGGTCGCCATCCATCTCAACAATACGGCATACTCCATCTTTTATAACCTGGTTTTTGCGCGACCGGTACAGTATCACCAGTATCTGCAACAGCAAATTACCGCCCATAATGGCAACGCCCGCCCAGTAAACAAACGGAATATATTTTACGGCATTAGCCAAAAAAGCAAAGGCTTTGCTTTCTATTGATGGTTGCACATCGGTAGTTTTTTTAACGCCCGTTTTAAACTCTGCCTGCTGTGTCCCGGCAGCAACCGGCGTTTCTGCCGTGTTTACCTGCAAATCAACAACACTTTCTGATGGCGGCGCCGGCCTGAACGAAAATTTAGCGGGTACCTTAACCAGCGGAACGATAAAAGCCAAAATAAGGCAGGTCAGCAAAACCAGCCTGTTAAGCCTAAAGAAAGTTTCGTGGTGCAAAAACACTCTGTAAAATGCCACGCTTATAGCAATAACTATGGCAACGCTTAAGCTATATGTTATCATTTCTTGTCGCTTTTAATTAGTTTGATAATATCGTTCAGTTCCTCTTCAGACATTTTTTGCTCCTTGGCAAAAAAAGCCAGCATATTAGCGTAAGAGTTATCAAAGTATTGGCTCACCACATCCTTCATGGCATGCTTTTGATAATCTTCTTTTGATATCATCGGGAAATATTGGTAGATATTGCCCACAACATCGTGCGCCAAAAAACCTTTGTCCTCTAACACCTTTATCATGGTTGATACCGAATTGTAATGCGGCTTTGGGTCGGGCAGCTCCGGGATCACCTCTTTTATAAATGCCCGTTTTAAGTTCCAGAACACCTGCATTATTTGTTCCTCGCGTTTGGCCAGCTTTTGCATTGCTTATTTTGTTGTAATTATTTATAAATCTATTAATTTTTTAAAGAGTTCTGTTTTTGTTTCCGCCATCTATGTATTTAGTATTGGCCCGCGCTTTAGCATTACCAAAGCTGTATGATATTGATAGGTTTAAATACCGCAGGTCATTATATGTGTGGTTGGTTTGAGCAGCGTTGTTATACTGCATTGCTGTGCGATTGGCAGCGGTGTGTAATATATCAGAAACTACCAGATTGTACATAAAAGTGCCGTTATGCGATTGGAACCGAACGCCAGCCTCCAGGTTGCTTCTGCTTTTCATTGTAAAAAAGCCGGATTTACCCGGAAATCCGTACTGATAATTTGCTACTAAAAATGTTGTTTTTTTACTGTTTAAGGTGATGGTATTACG
>CAMLFI010000029.1 GCA_946479225.1 uncultured Mucilaginibacter sp.
AGGTTGGCGGTCTGGGCGATGTGGTGGGCGCGCTGCCCAAATACCAGGTGCAGGCGGGGTTAGATGCCGCCGTTGTACTGCCTTATTACGACCGCAAATTTGTGCGCGAACATACTTTTGATGTGGTTTTTCAGAGCGCTACGCTGTTGGGTAGTCGCAGGCTATATTTTGAGATACTGAAGGAGCGGGATAATGTATTGGGCTTCGAGCTTTACCTGGTAAAGATCCCCGGGTTGATAGACCGCGAGAATGTATATTGCTACCCCGACGAAACGGAACAGTTCATCGCCTACCAAATAGCTTTTTTAGATTGGCTGAATTATTCGCAGCAAAGTCCGGATATTATTCATTGTCATGACCACCATTCGGGCCTGGTGCCTTTCCTGTTAAAATATTCTAAACTATATACCCGTTTGGCTAAAACGCCTACGGTGTTTACCATCCATAACGGGCAATATCATGGCGCTTTTGGTTGGGATAAGTTGTCTTACCTGCCAGAGATAGACCTGAGTAAAACCGGTCTGCTTGACTGGAGCGGCGGTATTAACCCGCTGGCTTCGGCGGTACGTTGCTGCTCAAAATATACCACCGTTTCGCCAAGTTATCTGGAAGAACTGCTGGTTAGCTCTAACGGACTGGAATACCTTTTCTTTATGGAGCGGGCCAGGGGCGTGGGCATAGTAAACGGTATTGATACCCAGGTTTGGGATCCGCAGACAGACCCGATGATTGCTTCGGGCTATAACGCGGTTAAAGTAGCGGCGGGGAAATTGGCTAATAAAACGGCGCTATGCGCGCGGTTTAATTTATCAGTAGAAAAGCCGCTGATCTCATTTATCGGCAGGTTAGTTTACGAGAAAGGCGCAGATGTAATGGCCCAGGCCATTGCTGATAGTCTGGAAACACTTAGCGGAAAAGTAAACTTTGTACTATTAGGTACAGGCGAGCCCGAAGTGGAAGTGCAATTGCAGGAGCTGAAAGAGAAATTCCCGAATGACTGTAATGTCTTCATCGGCTACAATGAAGAGCTGGCGCATTTGGTTTACGCGGGGTCAGACTTTTTGCTGATGCCATCGCGCGTGGAGCCTTGCGGACTGAATCAGCTTTATGCCATCAGGTACGGCACGGTACCCATGGTACGCAGCACCGGGGGTTTGAAAGATACCGTTATTGATTTCGGCGATGAAGGCGGTTACGGCATTCGTTATGATGAAACCAGCGTGCCCGATATTGAATATGCCATAAACCGGGCGCTGGTACTCTATAAAAACAACAAACATTTACAACAATTGCGTAAACGGATGATGGGTCTTAATTTTTCGTGGGACGTATCAGCCAAGCAATATATTGATCTTTATAAAACTCTAATTCCAACAACAACAACTCCATAAACTGTTATGACATCAAATGTAATTTGCATAGTGTTAGGCGGCGGGCAGGGCAGCCGGCTTTCTCCTCTAACGGCATCGCGCTCAAAACCCGCAGTGCCAATTGCCGGTAAGTACCGGTTGGTTGATATTCCTATATCTAACTGCCTGCACTCGGGCATAACGCGTATATACGTGTTAACGCAGTTTAACTCGGCATCGCTTAACAAGCATATAAAAAACACTTACCATTTTAGCAGTTTCAGCGAGGCTTTTGTTGATATTTTGGCTGCCGAGCAAACGCCCATGAGCGGTGGCTGGTACCAGGGCACGGCTGATGCGGTAAGGCAGAGCTTGCACCATTTGGCCGTGCACGAGTTTGATCATGTGCTGATACTATCAGGCGACCAGTTGTACCAGATGGATTTTGAGGAAATGATAGCCAACCACATTAACAAGGGTGCGGAGATATCAATAGCCACCATACCGGTGCATGCTAATGATGTACCAGGCTTTGGTATCCTTAAAACAGATGCAAACAGCTTTATTACAGACTTTGTTGAGAAACCAAAAAGCGGCTTTGATAAGCTGGTATCAGAGGTGAGCGATGAGATGAAGGATCAGGGTCGTGTATATTTGGCTTCAATGGGCATCTACTTGTTTAATCGTAAGCTTTTGTATGATACTTTGCAAAGTAATGAGCATCCTGATTTTGGTAAAGAGATCATTCCGGCGGCTATCCATAAAAGTAAAGTGCTGAGCTATCAGTACGAGGGTTACTGGACAGATATTGGTACTATTCCGTCGTTCTTTGATGCCAATTTGGGCCTTACTGATGACATACCACAGTTTAACCTTTTTGATAAGAACTACATATTTACCCGTGCGCGCATGCTACCGCCTTCAAAAATATCGGGCACGCATATGGAAAAAGTTATTATTGCCGATGGTTGCATAGTTAATGCCAGCCATATAAAACGCTCGGTTATTGGTATACGTACCCGTATAGGTTTTGATACCGATATTGAGAATTGCTATGTTATGGGTAGCGATAACTACCAAACGTTGGATCAGATTGATGAGTCGATAGCCGACGGCACCCCAATTATGGGCATTGGCGACAGGTGTAAAATTAAGAACGCTATTATTGACAAGAATACCTATATAGGTAACGATGTATGCATTAATTGCGGCGAACCGCTTGCCGATGGCGATTATGGTACGCACACCGTTCAGGATGGTATTGTGGTGGTTAAAAAGCGGGCTGTTATACCACATGGCACTGTTATTTAGCCCAATAAAAAGCAATTACATAACAAAGGCGGCCCGAATTTCGGGCCGCCTTTGTTATAAAGTTTTGGTAAAATATTTTCTTGCAGAATAAAATTAGCGTCTGTTTTTTGCGCGAACGCGAAGCTTAACCATCTTTTTCTCGGTAAGTATTTGCATGCCGCCAATAGTCAGCAATGCCGCGAAAATGGGGTATAACATCATAAAAACGCGGTTTATTGCAGATGAATTAATCAATATCGCAGTAAAAATATGAAGTATCGCGGTAACTATTAATCCTATAGTTCCGATCACAAAAAAAGGATTCAGTGTTTTCATAGACTAAGGGGTTTTGCTATTGGCAATTTAACTAAAAATTATTAAAAAAACAACGCGCAACCCAATTTGTTAAAAATGTTAAATAATTTGCTTTGTTTAGGCACAAGTATTTAAATTAGATCAACCAATTTCATACGTTATGAAAAAGATCATCATCACATTAGTAGTGCTCGGTTTTGCCTTTAGTGTAAACGCACAACAGTTACCCATATTGCCTAAACAGCAGCCCTTAAAACAGTTTAGAATATTGCCTGACAGTTTAACGCGCAATAATTTTTCGTTTAAACAATTGGATAGCCTGCATAAAAAACCTCTAGTTACGGTTAATGTATTGGGCAATGCCAATATTGATAATATGCCGATAGCGCGTACGCAGGGAAACTCCAACATGCCGATAGTACAAACTGATAGAACCGCTTATAATATGCCGATAGCGGGAATGAACCAGCCCAGGATTTACGTAATGAAGAAACCCGGCGAAACACCCGAGGTTCTGCCTGTAAATAATAACGACAGCAAAAAATAATATTAAACCTGTTCGTTCATTAGCTTAACCTCTGAGCTCACCAGTACCGGTGATTTTTCGACATCAATGCCTGTGGTGTCAGGGTTGCTTTTTACGGCTGCGCGCTGGTCAACCACCTGTTCAAATACTTCCTCGTATTTAGGGTGATTGGTTTTCATCCAGCGATCCCACAAATTAAAATATAATCCGAAGTTATATTTAACATACCTGTGGTGCATATTATGGTGCGTAGCGCTGTTGTGCCAGTTGGCGGCTTTGTTGCGGGCAAAGCTCTTGGGGAAAAACTCATAACCCATGTGCCCCATTATATTCATGATCAAAGCGTAGCCCGAAAAAATGGTAAGCGCTATATAGTGGTAAGGCACAATAAAAACAATAACCGGCACTATACCCACCTCAACCAAAGCCTCAACCGGGTGAAAAGCATATGCCGAAAACGGCGTAGGGTTTAACGACATGTGATGCACTACATGTACGCGTTTAAACAGCGGTTTCCAGTGCAGTAAACGGTGCGTCCAGTAAAAGTAGGCGTCATGGATCAATATCATCAGGAATACGCTGAATACAAAGTAACCCCAACCGTATTTATCAATAGGGCGATATATAAGGGTAATATCCTCCGCGCTGGCCCACATCACCAGTACAATTACTACGCTAAAAATGATGGAGGTGGAAATGGAATATTTTATCTCGCGTACAACATCCTTTTTAGATGGGAAACGCTGCTGGATCTTAAGGTAAAGCAACTTTGCTTTCTTCCAAACATAAAACACCATAAACAGCCCGCCGGCTATCAGCATAAAATGCAGGGTAAGTAAAATTGGCGGTGCCAGGGCCACCCACCATTTGTATATCACGTTGAATATCTCCATGTAAACGTTGCAAAGGTACAAAACGATACCCGTATTTTAATTAGCGATTAATTATTGTAATTATGACGATAGGTTAGAAATCTTTATTTAGCAGTTTTTCCAATTCCACAAAGCTGATGCTCATTTTTACCCGGCCCTGTTTGGCGTAGGATATTTCGCCCGTTTCTTCGGATACAATGATGGCCGTGGCCTCATTAGCTTCAGTAACGCCAATCCCCGCCCGGTGGCGCAAGCCAAACTGTGCGGGCAAGTCCTGCTTATCAGTAAGCGGCAATATGCAACTGGCCGATTTTATCTTGTTATCAGCAATTACCACCGCCCCATCATGCAGGGGACTGTTTTTTTGGAAAATACTCTCTAAAAGTCGCTTGGATATTTTAGCTTCCATCAGTTCGCAGCTGTTTTGGTAAAACTGTTCATCATAATACTTGGCAAAGACTATCAGCGCGCCTGTGCGGGTTTGTTTAAAGCTTTTGCAGGCATCAATAATGGGCTTTATGCGGGCGTAGTTGTTCTTTTCTGCTTCGGCTTTGCCAAAAAAGTATTGCCACCAGGCCTTGTTGCGCTGTAGTGAAGCATTTTTACCCGCCAACAGCAAAAAGCGTCGTATTTCCTGCTGAAAAACAACTACAATTATTACTATACCGCCGCTGGTAAAGTATCCCAATATCCGCGACAGCAATTGCATGTGCAATTTCTCTACCACAAAGCCCAGGGCATATAATATAAGCAGGCCTACCAATATATTAGCAGCTATGGTGCCTCTAATTAAGTTGTAAATGTGATAGATAATAAATGCTACCAGCAATACATCAACCACATCAATAAATGAGGGCATGAACGAGGAAAGATCGCGTAATTGCATTTTACTAAGTTAACACTTTAAACTTAAAACGTTTTGAGCGGGCGGCATTTAGCCCAGGTAAGGTCCACCCGGAACGCCCCAGCCCCATTTCGGCATCGGGATATCGGGTGGGCTATCAATTTCGTCGGTGTTTGAATTGATCACCGCAATGCGTGTTCCCCATTCCAAATAGGCCACAAATGCTGAGCGGAATTCAGGATCGTCAGGCAGCTCCAATTCATCAGCTGTTTGCAGCAATAGCTCTACCCAGCGTTTGCGGTGCTGCTCGTTTAAATGCTTTGATAGGTGCTTCTGGATCATTTTAAAATGACTGCCGCCTTCCGCGCTGTACAACTTCGGGCCGCCTAAAACTTCAGCCACAAATTGGGCTACATGCAGGCGATGTTCAGGCGACATGTGTTTGAATACAGGTTCCAATATCTCATCGGCCAATACCTTGTCGTAAAATTGAGCAAAAAGCTTTTCGAATGCCGGCATACCTCCGGCCCATTCAAATAAAGAAGGAATTTGTAGTGCGTTAGTGTTTTCCATAAGGCTAAATGTTACTGTAAATTTAGCAGAATAAAGTTTATACCAGTTTCTTTTTAGGGAAAAGCAGCGATGCCACCACGCTAATGCCCAAAATAGAAAGTATAATAAGCAGCGAATTTGCTGTTGTTAAACCAATCTGCTCGGCATAATGCGAGGCAAGCATTTTCAAACCAATAAAGGCCAATAGCGCAGCCAGGCCCACCTTTAAATAATGGAACTTCTCGATAATGTTCACCAATAAAAAGAACATGGAGCGCAGGCCAAGTATGGCGAATATATTAGAGAAGAATACGATATAAGGATCTTTGGTGATAGAGAAGATAGCAGGGATAGAATCTACAGCGAAAATAAGGTCGGTGGTTTCAATGATCAATAGCACCAGGAACAGCGGCGTGATCATTTTTTTGCCATCTATCTTTACAAAAAATTTATTGCTTTCAAAGTGTGGATGCACAGCAAAGAACCGGGCAGCAAATTTAACCACCGGGTGATTTTCCGGATCGATCTTCTCTTCTTTATTCCGGTTAACAAACATACTGATGCCGGTATAAACCAGGAAAGCCCCAAAAACATACAAGATCCAATGGAAACGTTCAATAAGCGCAGCGCCCAGAAATATGAACATAAAACGCATCACAATAGCGCCAATAATCCCCCATAATAAAACCGTATGATAATTTTTTGGTGCTACGCCGAAAGCGGTGAAAATAAGCACCATCACGAAGATATTATCTACCGATAACGCGTACTCCACTACATAGCCGGTTAAAAACTCCAGGCCAAGTGTTTTACGGTAGGCCTGCAAACTGGTAATTAAATTATGATTATCAATTGCAAGGCGATGAAAATTCTTTTGATTAACCTCCCGCAGTTTGGCCAGCGTATTAACATCATGCAAATGATGGCCGAAGTTTAGTATCAGCAGGTAAAAAGCCAGGGCCAGCGTTACCCACACGGCGCTCATAATGCCGGCTTGTTTAAGGCTTACCGGTTTGCTGGCTTTACCAAACAGGCCAAGGTCAATAGCCATCATCAGGCCGATGAACATTATAAAACCGGCAATAAAAAGAAATTCTGTAGACATTATTTTTTCCGTTCAGTAGTAAAACGTACCAATTGCTCAAGGCCGCGCCTGGCGTCGCTATCCGGAAAGGTATTTAAAATGGCAAAGGCTTCGTCCTGGTATTTTTTCATCTGTGTTTCGGCATATTGCAGCCCGCCGCGTTGATTAACAAATGCTATAATGGCCGAGATCTTTTCGGGGTCGTCATTATGATTTTTTACCAGGCTGATCATTTTTTTCTTTTCTACCTTATCGCAGTTATTTAAAGCGTAAATAAGGGGCAGGGTAACCTTTTTCTCTTTAATATCAATTCCAACCGGTTTACCTACATCATCTGTGCCAAAATCAAACATATCATCCTTTATCTGGAAGGCTATGCCCGTTTTTTCGCCAAACAATCGCATCTTTTCAACTGTTTCAGCATTAGCTCCGGCAGATGATGCACCGCTGGCGCAGCAGGAAGCTAAAAGCGAAGCTGTTTTTTGGCGTATCACATCATAATACACATCTTCGCTAATATCCATTCGCCGCACTTTTTCTATCTGCAGCAATTCGCCCTCGCTCATTTGGCGTACGGCTTCTGATACGATCTTGAGCAAATCAAAATCGTTATGCTCAACGGATAGCAACAGGCCTTTTGACAACAGGAAATCGCCCACCAAAACAGCGATCTTGTTTTTCCATAAAGCGTTGATAGAGAAGAAACCACGGCGCTGATAAGAGTTATCTACCACGTCATCATGCACCAGCGAAGCGGTGTGTAGTAGCTCAACCAGGGCCGCGCCACGGTGGGTAGCATCAGTTATGCCACCACAAACACCGGCAGAAAAAAACACGAACATGGGCCGTATTTGTTTGCCTTTGCGTTTAACTATGTAATGGGTAATGCGGTCCAGCAGTGGCACCGAGCTTTGCATAGAGGCCTTGAATCGTTCCTCAAAAACGTCAATATCAGCGGCAATAGGTTGTTTTATGTCGTTAATACTCAGCATCTAAAAATTACACAGGCCTTACGTGTTAATGGCTGTTATGCCGTAACAAACATAAGGTAAAAAAACTTTATCTGTGCTAACACCTCTGAGGTTTTAGTAGGCCGCAAATGAAAAGTTTTAATGCCGATGTTTTATTAACTTTTAGTAGGGGAATCATCAATGCCTCTACCTTCGAATTCTTTTTGCCAGGTAAAAAATGTTACTCGCGGTATGTTTTATCGCGACTTTCAGCGGCTTTTTAATGAAGAAACATGACGAATGTCCCTCTTTCTTGAGGCCTGAAGTATAATAAAAAGAGTTACGGCCTCTTTAGTTTTCAGCAAAGGTTTTTAATTCAGTTCAATTATATACCTAACGCCATGTTAGACGAGTAAGGCATTGCCAAACGCATAGCGCAGCAGATTGAGGATGAATGATGTGTCGGAGATGGTAATTGGAGTAGTGTTAATATGCTACTTCCGCATTATTTAGGATGTTTTATTGATATTATTTAAATAAAAGGCAGCAATTGTTGTTATTTATTATACTTTTGAGTTGAGTAGCGGCTTTGTTTGTTGCTTGGTAAAATCAGTAAATATTCCCTTTTAATGGATACACCACAAAGCGCGTCTGCGCAGCAAAAACCTGTTATAAAACTTGCAAACAGTAAGTTTAACACCATTCAATCCTTTCGCTTTATTGCGGCGTTTATGGTATTGATACTGCACAATATCTTATACACCTCAGAGCGGCTTGTAGATGCCGGTTATAACTACGAGCCTGGCAATAATGGTGTAGACCTTTTCTTTACCATAAGCGGGTTTGTAATGATTTGGGCATCGCAGAAGTTGATAGGACGGCCTGATGGATGGAAAGAATTTGGTTGGAAACGCATTTTAAGGGTGGTGCCGATTTACTGGCTTATAACTACTTTTAAATTGTTGGTGATGCTTAAATCTCCGGAGGTTGCGCTGCATTCCAAAATAGACGTGGTGTTTATTTTAAAATCTTACTTTTTTATACCTGCAAAAAATCCTGACAGCATGTTTATGCCATTTTATGGAGTGGGTTGGACATTGAATTTTGAAATGTTCTTTTACCTAATGTTTGCTATAGCCTTGGCACTTAAAATAAAGCCATTGCCTTTTTTAGCCTGCATATTTATTCCGCTTGGAGCGCTTTCGTTCTTTGTAACTCCGCAGTGGCCTGATGCTTTAGCTTTTTACGCAAACATAAGGGTACTTAACTTTTTGTATGGTTTAATTGCAGCTACCCTTATTTTAAATAACAAATTGATATCAGGTAAGTTTGCCGCGGCTTTTATAGTTGTGGGGTTGCTCGCGATTACAATACCGCATTTATATGGAGGCGTGAGTATTCCGCAGTTTAACTTTATCGCGGTGGGTATAGCTACTTTTCTTATCGTTTATGGGGGCGCGTGTATTGAACCTTATATTGGAAGCAAAATACCAGGTTGGCTAATTTACTGGGGTACAGCATCATACTCACTGTATTTAATACACCCTACGGCCAGCCCTGTTGGCCCAACCATTATGAAGAAGTTGAATATTATTCAGCCAATACCATCCATTGTATTAGGGATGTCGATTAGTTTAATTGCTGCGGTAATTTTCTATAATTTCTGTGAGAAACCTTTAACTAAGCTTTTAAGCAAACTAACGGCTGATAAAAAACATATTGCTGTACCTGCTACATAAGAACATCTGTATTATCTCTTTAAAAAAATAACACGGATGTTTTAGAGAAATGTAGGCTCCCACCGACGATTATTTTTTGCGTCTAATTCGTTTCTAAGCTGTGGTGCAACACCAGTGGCACCGAGCTTTGCATAGAGGCCTTGAATCGTTCCTCAAAAACGTCAATATCAGCGGCAATAGGTTGTTTTATGTCGTTAATACTCAGCATCTAAAAATTACACAGGCCTTATGTGTTAATGGCTGTTATGCCGTAACAAGCATAAGGTAAAAAATTTATCTAAAGTAGTTGGAACAGGCTTTTAGTTCAGCTTAAATGCCGGGGGTATTGCTCTTTTTAATTTTTTGTTGATCGGCTCTGTGTATTTTACATATCCAATATGGAATATTTTGCTTAATAGATTTTTAAGCTAATTGCTCGAAAAATAAGTAATTTGGGGCCACCAATTTTGATTCCAACAACCAATTAGTAATAAAATGAAGAAGTTATTCTTACTACCTCTATTAATTATATCGACCATTGGCTTTGCGCAAACAAAGCAGAGCATGAAGCTCTGGTATAAAATGCCTGCCGGCAAAACCTGGGAAAATGCTTTGCCTATTGGGAATGGCCATCAAGGTGCCATGATCTATGGAAATGTCGAAAAGGAAACTATCCAGCTTAATGAGCACACGGTTTGGAGCGGTGGCCCCAACCGTAATGATAACCCGATGGCATTAGATTCATTGGCCCTGATACGGAAATATATATTTGAAGGGAAAAGAAAAGAGGCGGAGAAAACCGCGGGCAAAGCCATTATTACAAAACTGTCTCATGGCCAAAAATTTGAACCGGTAGGGAGTCTTCAATTAGCTTTTGCCGGACATGATAAGTTTTCAAATTATTACAGGGAGTTAGATATTGAAAGAGCTGTTACAAAAACGTCATACACGGTTGATGATGTAACCTATACCCGCGAAGCGATAGCATCGTTTCCAGACCGTGTTGTTACAATGCGATTAACGGCAAGTAAGCCAGGCAAACTTTCTTTTACGGCTAGTTTTACCACGCCTCAAACAAGAGCGACAATTAAAACAACACCCGCTAAAGAACTAACCATTTTCGGGGTTACTTCTGACCATGAAACGGTTAAAGGCATGGTGAATTACAAAGGGATTGTAAGAATGAAACTGGAGGGCGGCGACTTAACATCAAATGATACTTCGCTCACAGTAAAAAATGCGAATGCGGTAACTATCTATATTTCTATTGCTACTAACTTTAATAACTACCATGATGTTAGCGGCGATCAGGACAAAAGAGCGTTGGATTATTTGAACAAGGCTTATGTAAAGTCCTTTGCAGCTATGTTGCCTGCCCACGTAGCAGCTTATCAAAAATATTTTAACAGGGTAAAACTTAATTTGGGCGTTAGTGATGCGGCAGCTGCCGCTTTGCCTACGGATGAAAGGCTGAAGAATTTTAATACCACCAACGATCAATCTTTTGCGGCGCTTTATTATCAATTTGGCCGTTATCTTTTGATCTCTTCTTCGCAGCCCGGCGGACAGGCAGCCAACCTGCAAGGTATATGGAATGATAAGCTCAAAGCATCATGGGATAGCAAGTACACTGTTAACATTAACGCAGAAATGAACTACTGGCCCGCAGAGAAAACAAACCTGCCCGAAATGCATTTGCCATTTATTGAGATGGTGAAAGACATGTCAATAGCCGGCCAAAAAACAGCGAAGGATATGTATGGCGCCCGTGGTTGGGTGGCCCATCATAATACAGATATTTGGCGTGCTACCGGCGCAATTGATGGCGCTACCTATGGCTTATGGAACGGTACCGGCGGTTGGACCAGCCAGCACCTTTGGGAGCATTATTTATATAGTGGTGATAAGGCTTATCTGGCGTCTATATACCCGGTAATGAAGGGTGCAGCAACTTTTTATGTTGATTATTTGGTGGAGCATCCGCAATACAAATGGCTGGTAGTTGCTCCGGATGAATCGCCGGAGAACCCATCAAAGCAACACCAGAACTCCGCGGTTGATGCAGGGGTAACCATGACCAACCAGATAGTTTTTGAATTACTAAGCTCTACTATAAAAGCGGCAGAGGCTTTAAAGAAAGATGCCAAGTTTATTGATACCTTAAAGGCGATAAGAAAACGCCTGCCGCCTATGCACATTGGACAATATGGCCAGTTACAAGAGTGGCTGGATGATGTTGATGATCCGAAAGATAATCACAGGCATATTTCTCACCTGTATGGTTTATTTCCGTCAAATCAGATCTCGCCTCTCCGCACACCACAATTGGCCAGCGCTGCTAAAACTACATTAACGCATCGCGGCGATGTTTCTACCGGATGGAGCATGGGCTGGAAAGTTAACTGGTGGGCAAAAATGCTGGATGGCAACCACGCATATAAACTAATTCAAAACCAGCTTACACCGGTTGGTTCTGGTGGCCGTGGCAGCGGTGGTACTTATAATAACCTATTTGATGCCCACCCGCCGTTCCAGATAGACGGTAACTTCGGCTGTACATCGGGTATTACAGAAATGCTGATGCAAAGCGAAAACGGCGAAGTGCATTTGCTTCCGGCGCTTCCGGATGTTTGGCAAAATGGTAGCATTAGCGGCATCCGTGCTATGGGCGGTTTCCAAATTGTAAGTTTAGAATGGAAGGATTCAAAGCTGGTAAAGGCGGTAATCAAATCTACGTTGGGCGGTAATTTAAGATTACGGGCACCTAACGCGATCAAAGTGGCTGCGGGAACGCCGTTGAAAAAGGCAACAGGCAAAAACTCAAATGTGTTTTTCCAGGTTGAGGATACACCTGCAGCGATCATATCTGAAAAGGCAACTATCACTCCACTGACATTGAAAGAGACTATGGTTTATGACCTGCCAACAACAGCAGGCAAAACCTATACGTTGGTGGCAAAGTAAATTGCCCCCATCAAAATAATTAAACGACAAAAATTTAACAAGCCTGCAATGAAAATTGCAGGCTTGTTTGCTTTAAGGCTTGTCGCGGGCCATAAACCTGTTCTTACCGAGCAGAAAACCAATTGCCAGTTTTATATTTTTCTCCCGGGTTTCAGCAGTCTTTAAATTAGCTATATAACGAATGATCTCCTTCTGCCTGGAAGGCGGTAATCCCTGAAAGATGGCGTGTGCTTCTTTGTTTTGAGCCAGTGCTTTTATAAGATCGGGATGGGGGTGTAGCGTGCGGTCGCGCCGATCAAACTCGATCGATACTTCTATAATTTCGCCTATCTTTTTGGGCGAATTGGATAGCATAGTGGTATTGATGTATAAACGCCACTCTCCCTGGTAGCGTAGCAGCGTCTGTTCGTATGGCTTTCCGTTTACCAATCCGCACACCGGAATATGCCCCTTATCTTTTCCGGCATCTTTAAATAATGCTGCTAGCATAGCCTCCGGGACAAAAACGAAAGGGTTTATTCCGATGATATCTAGCTTAGCTTTAAAAGTTTGCATGTGCTGCAAGATACAGCTTGCACAACATTATTTATAAACGAAAAATACAGTTTTGTTTACTCAATTGCAGTTAACTGCAATTGAGTTTCAAGATGATATTTATATCTAACAAAAAAATGCTGCGTAAAATTGGCAGCATTTTCAATTTGTGCGGAGAGGGAGGGATTCGAACCCTCGATACACTTTTGGCGTATACACACTTTCCAGGCGTGCTCTTTCGACCACTCAGACACCTCTCC
>CAMLFI010000030.1 GCA_946479225.1 uncultured Mucilaginibacter sp.
CCTTTGTTTCCTACAGCATCAACCAACTCCATTCCGCAGTTTACAACCGGCTGAACGGTATAGGGCGCGCAAAGTGCAAACAATGTTTTTATACCCAGCTGTGACGCCATTGCTATACCTGACCGGATAAGTATTGGTGTGCCTATGCCATAACCGCCTAAGTCTTTTGAGTTCCATAATCCGCAGATCTCGCCGCTGCCTACTTGGGCATATTGCCATACAAGGGCATGTATAGATGGGTCAAGTTCCGTTAGGGCCTGCTCAATCGGTAAATATTCCGTACCTCCCGCAACATGAACCCGGGCTCCGCCAAAAACCCTGTTGCTATTAAGGTCTTCAACAACAATTACAAAAACGGCGGGGTTAGTGGTCCATTCGTGTTTAGACGAAGTAACCTTTTTTATGCCAATGCTGCTCAGTACTTCGGCATGCCCCTCAACAAATAAATGGCATGTTTCAGGTTCATCAATAGCTCTGAACGCCCTGATGCGTACTTCGGGGCGATGTATGTCTAGGGGGTCATCCATCTGAGCGTTTAAATTAATTGGTATAGGGTGTATTAATTGCACGGACAACTAATACTTCAAAAAAGTTAAATTACTATTAAACAGCGCGTACAACTAAAAGTTTTACGCGCCTATGCAGCCTTAATCAGGCTCCACTATTTATCTATGAAAATTTAAAATTGGCTTATAGGTCAGAGCGATGCTCCTCTCTGCTAAAATAGCAAATAAGGTTGAACATCCTACATTAAACCATTGCGATCAGCAATATTAATTATAAATATACTATTTATATTGATTGATAAAATCTTTACAACCTTGTTCAATCAATTTAAAAACCGGATCAAACTGATTATCATCATAATAGGGGTCGGGCACGGTGGCTGACCCTAGGAGTAACTTTACTTTCTTTCTGTCCTCATCACTCCGGGCAAGAGTTAACACATTGGCAAGATTTGACCTATCCATGACAAGAATATGGTCAAATGCATCAAAATCTGTTGGTTGGAAAACGCGGCAAACCTGTTTGCTGATATCAATACCATAATTGCGCGCTATTTTTACCGACCGGTGGTCGGGCCCTTCGCCTACATGCCAGTTGCCGGTACCTGCCGAGTCGACGATCCAGTTCAATCCTGCCTTATCTGCCAGGTGCTGCATAATGCCCTCCGCCAGCGGCGAGCGACATATATTGCCCAGACATACCATGAGTATTTTCATTATGAAAATGTGTAGATGTGCGGATATGCAGGTATGCAGATTTAAGCATCGTCAGGAAAAAATATTTGCACATTTCCTCATTTGCATATCTGCACATCATAAAATCACCCAAATAATTGATTCAACAATCCGGCCAATCTTACACCACCTTTTAGCAGTTGTTGGTTAATTGTGCTGATGTATTTGAAGTTATAATTATACGCTTGAAGTTCTAGTGTCTTAGCTTCAGCAATAACTTTGGTCGATATTTCTTCGGATTCAAATACCCATTTGGTTATAGGGGCTTTTTGCCAGTCAGCACGTTGTGCAGCTGTGGTGTGGTTTATTAGTGCCGCATATTCTGTATAACTAAATGCCTGAAAATCTATCAGCTTGCTGTCCCATATGGTGTGCAGATTGGTTGATTCATTAAACCATTGTAATTTAATGCTATTACCCCCTTGCGTTCCATTTAGCGCAGCGTGCATGGGTTGATGTATGTCTTCTACTAAATGTATTAACATGCGCAGATACATCAACTTTTTATCTTGCGGCAAAGTCTTTTTCTTTAACTCTCCAACAAAAAATTTAAGCTTTGTGTAGGCATCTTCAGTGTTATCATGTTCCAGATATTCTGTCAATTCAGAATAGCTCATTTGTCGGTCAAAATCAACAAAGTGCCATATTTCTGTATATTTATAATTAGGGTCAGAGCGTACAAAATCAGCCCAGTTACCTGCTACTGAAACCGGCTCATTACCTAATATTTTTTTGATGGCCGCGCGCGCCTTTGGTGTTAAATAACTATCAGCTATTTGGCCGGTTATTCGATGCCCATTTGCTCCCCATGCCATAGTTTGCAGCGGGATATAAAACAAAATTATAGCGGCGATGATCTTTTTCATTGCTTTCATAAACTACAAGGGTTTGGGGTTACAAGTTATTTTATTTATCAAACGTAAGTTAACAGGAATAACGTTAGATGTGCTTGAAAATTGAACAAGTGAATCACTTTTGTGAGATACTTTGAACACATCCTGATATACCCCTGACCGGAAGCATCCCTCCGGGCCTTTAAGACTAAAATCGCTATTGCAAAAATTGCCCTTAATGCGTAAGGTATCGTTTGCTTCCTGATAAGTGCCCCGGAAGTATTCGGTCCATTTACCCGAGTTCATGCAAGTGTCGTACCCATTATTTACTTTACTGAAGCTTCGGATGGTGCCGTATACGGAATCGCAGCTAAACCTAAACTCATATAAAGAATAGTTAAGCAACTGCTTTTGCATGGCGATGCTGTCCTGTTTCCACTCGCCTTGCAGATAAGCTTCGCCTTTACCCTGCAGGCTTGGGTTTAAAGAACAAGCGCTTATAAAAAAGCAAAAGGCATAAAGGAGAAAGGGGAAAGCTTTTTGCATTTTGTATATTAAAAGAACTATCATTCTGATCCGTCGGTTGGCGAATCAGAGTGATAGTAGTTAAGGCAATTATTTCAAACTGCCAATCATGTCCTCGGGGCGCACCCATTCGTCAAACTGCTCGTTGGTTAGGTAGCCTAAACTAATAGCAGCCTCGCGCAATGATGAGCCATTGTTTAATGCTGTTTTAGCAATTTTAGCAGCTTTTTCGTAACCAATATGCGGGTTAAGCGCCGTAACCAACATCAGCGAGTTCTCCAGGTGTTTTTTGATGCCTTCGTAATTAGGCTCTATACCGACTGCGCAATTGTTATTGAACGATACGCACGCATCGCCAATCAATCTGGCTGACTGCAGAAAGTTAGCCGCCATTACCGGTTTAAATACATTCAACTCATAATGGCCATTAGAGCCCGCTATTGATATGGTGACATCATTACCCATAACCTGAGCGGCAACCATAGTTACAGCTTCGTTTTGAGTAGGATTAACCTTGCCCGGCATAATTGATGAACCCGGCTCGTTATCAGGAATATGGATCTCGCCGATACCAGAGCGCGGACCAGAAGCCAGCATACGGATATCGTTAGCTATTTTCATTAGGGATACAGCGATTTGCTTTAAAGCGCCGTGGCTCTCAACAATAGCATCATGCGCAGCCAAAGCTTCAAACTTATTTTCGGCAGTGCGAAAAGGCAGGCCGGTAAACTCAGCGATATATTCAGCCACCTTAACATCATAACCCCGCGGCGTGTTAATACCCGTACCAACTGCGGTACCGCCCAACGCAAGTTCAGAAAGGTGATCCAATGTATTACGCAACGCTTTTAAGCCATGATTTAGTTGTGAAACATAGCCTGAAAACTCCTGACCCAATGTAAGCGGGGTAGCGTCCATCAGGTGCGTACGACCGATCTTAACCACGCTTTTAAACGCTTCTGTTTTAGCCTGCAAAGTATCGCGCAGTTTTTCAACACCGGGGATGGTAACATCCATCAGCATTTTATAAGCCGCAATATGCATTGCCGTTGGGTAAGTATCATTTGATGATTGCGATTTATTTACGTCATCATTAGGGTGGATAAAGGTTTTGCCTTCGCCTAGTTTATTCCCTGCTATAACGTGCGCCCTGTTGGCAACAACCTCGTTCACGTTCATGTTTGATTGCGTGCCCGAACCGGTTTGCCAAATTACCAAGGGAAATTCTCCGACAAGGTCACCTGCGAGTATCTCATCACACACCTTACCAATCAGATCGCGTTTTTCTGCAGCTAATACGCCCAGATCTGTATTGGTATAAGCAGCGGCTTTTTTAAGAAAAGCAAATGCCTCAATAATTTCCTTCGGCATTGATGCTTCCGCGCCTATTTTAAAGTTGTTACGCGAGCGTTGGGTTTGTGCGCCCCAGTATTTGTCGGCGGGTACCTCAACAGGCCCCATTGTATCGTGTTCGGTTCTGAAACTCATTGGTGTAAAAATATTTTTCAGGCGCAAAGGTAGGGCTAAAAGGCTTGCTAAATAAATTTAATATGTAAAAAAATAGCCTAACTTTTGTGAGTTTCCGGTCTGTTTTAAAACCGGCGGCTTCTCAGTAAACAGCTAAATTTGTCCAAATACTAATGCCGGGCGCTTGATTACTGTTTGTGCATTGCTTAAGTTTAAGTATCAATGCAGTTTTACATCAACAAACCTAAAACAACAAATCATGAAACTGCCCTTTAAAAACATAGTTCTGGCTGCAATTATATGTATTACATGTAGTGCCGCTTTTTGTCAGCGCATAACCGAAGCCGAATTTTATAAAAACAGAGTTATGGACGGAGGTTGGTGGGTTGATACCACCAAAGCCACCCCGCAGCAAATGGCACGTATACACAAGGGTTTTAAAGCGAGGACTCTGGCTAAAGACCATTATTATTTTGACTACCCATACAAAATGATCGGCGTACGATTTACCCCCGGAAAAAGCGGTAAAAAAAGCGAGGTATATGAGGGCAACAAATGGGGGTCTATAAGTGGCAAAAAATATAAGAGCATCCTGATTGGCGGCGATGCTGGTGTTGAGTTCTCAGCGCTGGATATTACGGAGGCCAATGCCGATGATTTTAGATATCACGTTGTACAAAATGAAAAAAGAGAACTTGTATCATGGACCAAGCCGTCTGTATTCAAAAAAACTGCAGATGGAAAAGTTACCTACGCATACTTGGGGAAATTTGATTATGTACCGGGGCAGGTATTAAAAGTTGAAATATACAACATACGTAACTACGCTAACCTGGATGCAGCCGTTATAGATTGGCGAAAAGTAGAGCGGCCTAAAATTTTAAGTGTAGTAAAATATTTTTCAAAGAGATTTGATCGCATGGGCGAACCATCGGCTGGTAAACTGCTGACAGATCTGAGGCAAACCAAAGAAGCTTATTTTGACAGGGTGAAGGGCAACATGTCCAATCGCCCTAGTAAGATTAATGACTTCATAGAAACTACTGATCCTAAGGATATAAAATTCAGGGCTGACGATTCTGTCAAAAACATTACGTTTTGGATAAATAATCCTAATATCAACCATCGTTACAAAGTACAACTGGACAAGGTTGGCGACAACGGTAAAGAGACCATACAGCTTACGCAAGCAAATGACTATATTGAGGTTAGCCGCGAGTTTTGGAAAACGCCGGGTAAGTATACCTTTACAATTACGCCCAGGCTGCAAAGGCATGGAGGGTCGCCGGTGTTTTTGCTAGATAGTTTAGCAACCAGCATAAGTTTCACCGTGCTGCCTTCCGAAAATAAAGACATCCCTTTAAAAACAGTGGTGGCAATCATTTTAACGTTACTGACAGCAACTGCCATAATGTTCACCATCTTCCGTAATAAACATAAACGCAAACTGGCGCAAGAGGCTCAAAGTCGGCAGATAGCAACATTGCAATTGCAATCAGTAAGATCACAGCTAAACCCGCATTTTATTTTTAATGCCCTGGCGGGGATACAAAACCTGATCAACAAGAATGCTATTGAGGATGCTAATAAATACCTAACCCGTTTTGCTAAACTAACCCGTAATGTTTTAGACGAAGGACAAAAGGACCTGATCAGCATTGAGCAGGAAATTAATTTGCTGGACTATTACCTGCAAATGGAGCAGACGCGTTTCGGCTTTAATTTTAACATAAAAGTTGATGATGAAATCGATCAGCAAATCGAGATTCCTGCTATGCTGCTACAGCCATTTGCAGAGAATGCTGTTAAGCACGGCATATCGGCCCTAAAAGAAAAGGGACAAGTGGATGTAACTATATCACAAAGCGGGAATGATATTTTGCTAAAAGTGCGGGATAACGGCAAGGGCTTTAGTACCCTGCAAACCGACGGCAAAGGGATAAAACTTTGCAAGGAACGGATAGCGTTGTTCAATTCTATCCATAAAAAAACGCCTATATTGCTGCATATAAAACCAGCGGATGACGGCACTTTGATCGTTATCGAACTAAAAAACTGGCTGTAAAGAATGAGGGCAATTATTGTCGACGACGAAGTATCAAACCAGGAAAACCTGCATCATCTGCTTAAAATTTATGCGGCTGATGTACAGGTAGTGGCAGTGGCGGGCGATGTTAATGAAGCCGCCATGGCCATAAAAACGCACCGGCCCGAACTGGTTTTTCTGGACATTCAGTTGCATGGGCAATCAGGGTTTGATCTGGTGAAGCAATTAGATGCTATAGACTTCGCAGTAATATTTGTAACTGCATATGATCAATACGGCATCCAAGCTGTAAAGTTTGCCGCGTTAGATTATCTGTTAAAACCAATTGATATTGATGAGCTTACCGCTGCTGTAGACAAGGCACGTAAAGCCGTACAGCAAACAAAAAAACATGAGCGGCTTGATCACTTGCTGGAGTACCTGAAAGACGAAAAACAGGTTAGTCCGCGCATTGCGCTGCCTATGTTTGGCGAAACCCGGTATGTAAACGTAAAAGACATTATACGCTGCGAAGCCGATAATACTTATACCCGCTTTTTCCTGACAAATGGCGAACAGGTACTGGTATCAAAAACGCTAAAGGAATATGCCGATATGCTGGCGCGATACAGCTTTTTACGCACCCACCAAACCCATTTAATTAACACTACTTATATAAAAAGCTGGATACGCGAGGATGGCGGCAGTTTATTATTAAATGATAATACTAAGATTCCCATCTCAAAGATTAACCGCATTAAAGTGAAGGAAATGTTGGCGGCGCAGTTTAAATTATGATGTTTTTGGCTTCAACCTAAACCTTATCATTCATCGCGTTAAATAACTTAACTGCCTGTACAGCTTCCCTTACATCGTGCACCCGTAAAATGGACGCGCCTTTTGTCAGGGCTATAGTATTTAAAACAGTGGTGCCGTTAAGTGCTTCGTCCGCCGTAATACCTAATGTTCCATGGATCATTTTTTTGCGTGAAACACCTGCCAACAATGGCAGACCCAGCTGGTTGAATTCTCCCATACGACGCAGCAGTTCAAAGCCATGCTCCGGCTTTTTGGCAAAGCCAAAACCGGGGTCAATAATAATATCATTAACGCCCAACTCTTTTAACTGATGAATGCGTGCGGTAAAATAATCCAGCACCTCGTTAAACACATCATCATAAACCGCCAGCCCCGTCATGGTTTTGGGGTTACCTTTCATGTGCATTAAAACATAGGGCACTTTCAATTTGGCTACGTTGGCAAACATCTGTTCATCCAGTTGCCCGCCTGATATGTCATTAATAATATGCGCGCCTGCATTTATTGCGTCTTCAGCCACCATAGCACGGAAAGTATCTATTGATAAAATTGCATCAGGCAAATTTTTGGCAATCGATTCAACTACAGGCAATAGACGATCCAGCTCTTCCTGCACAGAAATATCATCGGCACCCGGGCGGGAGGAGTATGCGCCAAGGTCTAAAAATGTAGCGCCTTCGCTAAGCATTTTTCCAGCTTGTTTTAAAGCATCCTCAACAGCAGGCTGACGGCTGCCTTCAAAAAAAGAATCGGGTGTAAGGTTGATAATGCCCATTACTTTGGGCGTGCTCAGATCTATGAGTTTACCTCCCGCGTTCAGCGTTGTCTTTTTATGAAAAAATGTATCTTTAGCCACTGGTAGTCCTGTTGAAACGTTTTAATGCCGTAAAGTTACTTATATAAATAACTTTATGTAAAACGGCGTAAAGACATTCAACTAACAACATACAACATCGATAAAATAGTGAGTAATACATCAGCCGAATACGACGCAGTGATAGCCTTAAGCAAGGGGCTTTTTATGAAGAAAACACACGACTATGGTACGGCCTGGCGCATCCTTCGCCCCGAGTCCATTACCGATCAGATCTTTATAAAAGCGCAGCGCATCCGCACGCTCGAAGAAAAAAAAGTATCCAAAGTTGATGAAGACATTACCGGCGAATACATCGGCATAGTTAATTACTGTATAATCGCCATGATGCAATTGGAATGCGATGAAAACACACCAGTTGAGCTCCCGGCTGAGCAAGTTAATGGTCTGTTTGATGAAAAGGCCAATGAAACCAAAGAGCTGATGTTTGCCAAAAACCATGATTATGGCGAGGCTTGGCGAGATATGCGCATTAGCTCGTTAACCGACCTGATACTAATGAAATTGCTTCGTGTAAAGCAGATAGAAGATAATAAGGGCTTAACCCTGGCATCCGAAGGTATAAAAGCCAACTATCAGGATATATTGAATTACTCGGTGTTCGCGCTTATAAAATTAGGAGTAAAATGAAAAATGGCCTAATATGGTTTTGCCGGATCTTTGTTGGCCTACTGTTTATTTTCTCGGGCCTGATAAAGATCAATGACCCATTAGGCTTTTCGTATAAATTGGTGGAGTACTTTGAAGTATTTCATATAACCTTTTTAAATGGATTAGCGCTAAGCATGTCTATCATCCTATGCGCGCTTGAAATCATTATGGGCTTTGCTTTACTCATAGGTGTACGCGCTAAGCAAAACGCATTGGGACTATTGCTGCTCATTATTTTCTTTTCGTTCCTAACATTTTACTCAGCCGCGTTTAAGGTAGTACAAACCTGCGGTTGCTTTGGCGATGCTATTCCGCTAACGCCATGGCAATCGTTCAGTAAAGACCTTATATTACTAGTATTAATAGTAGTGCTTTTTAAAAACAAGGAAAGCATTAAGCCATTGTTCAGCGCCAAAGTGGGCGACAAACTGCTTATTGCAGCGACTGCTATTTCATTGGGCTTTGGTTTGTTTACGTATAACTTTCTGCCTGTGGTTGATTTCCTGCCTTATAAAGTGGGCGCGAATATACCGGATGCTATGAAAACGCCACCGGGTGCTATACCAGACGAGTATGAAGTAAATTATAACCTGAAAAACAAAAAAACCGGTGAAACAAAAGAGGTTACCGATAAAGAATATCTGAGCAGCGGGATATGGAAAGATGCCAACTGGGAAGTTGTTGGCAACCCCGAAAGTAAGTTGATAAAAAAAGGTTTCACGCCAAAAATACAGGACCTTGCCATACAGGATGCCCAAGGCAATAATTACACGCCCGAACTATTAGCTAACCCCTTTAACAGTTTGTTTATTGTTGCGTATGATCTAAGCAAGACGGATACTGCTGCCATTATCCGTATAAATGCGTTGGCTATAAACTTAACCCGAAGCTTTAATACGCGTACCATATTGCTTACCTCGGCGTCTGAAACAGAAGCTACCGTTTTTGCAAAACGTTATCATCTGGTAAGCGAAATTTTTTATGCCGATGGGGTTCCGCTTAAATCAATGATAAGGGCCAACCCGGGGGTTATGTTGTTAAAGGCCGGTACTATACTAGACAAATGGCACTACCATACCGTACCCGATTACGACCAAATGGTTAAAAAATACTTCCCGCAGCAATGATAGGCCGCTACCTGCTCCGCAAGTTTTTATACAGCCAGGCGGTTATGCTGGGCATTGTGGTAGTGGTATTCTTTCTTTTTAACGTACTTCCCGTTGATCCCGCGCGGATGACGCAGGGCCAGCGTGGCGACGTGCAATCATTACAAGCCGTACGCAAAGAGTTTGGCTTGGATAAGCCCCTGCCGGTTCAATTCGCTTACTATATTAATGATCTTTCAGCTGTTGGCATCCATTTAAAAACAGACGAAGAGCGATATCGCTTTGTGCCTCTTATAAGCGTTTCCGATTCCAAAACATTGGCCTTAAAATGGCCATACCTACGGCGCTCCTACCAAACCAGTAAAGATGTTGTTTCGCTATTGTTAGAGGTAGTTCCTAATACGCTGGTTCTGGCCACTACCGCCATGATATTTGCTATTGCCCTGGGTGTTTTTTTAGGGATTTTGAGCGCATTATATAAAGACACCTGGGTTGACCGGCTTGCACTGGCTTTTTCAACTTTAGGGATATCCGCGCCGTCTTTTTTTGCAGGGATCATCATCGCCTGGATCTTCGGCTTTGTGTTAAGCAATTACACGGGGCTAAACATGTCCGGCAGTTTATATGGTTACGATCCCTTTAAAGGTGAAGTAATTAACTGGAAGAACCTGATACTGCCTATGGTAACACTTGGCATGCGGCCACTGGCTATTATTGTTCAGCTAACGCGTAATGCAATGCTTGACGTTTTAAGTCAGGATTATATTCGTACCGCTAAAGCAAAGGGACTAAGCCGCGCGGCCATTATTTATCGCCACGCTTTAAAAAATGCGCTTAACCCTGTTGTTACAGCCATTGCCAACTGGTTTGCATCCTTAATGGCAGGTTCCTTTTTTGTGGAATACATTTTTGGGTACAATGGCTTGGGTAAAACCACCGTGCATGCGCTCGAAATGTCAGATTTCCCGGTAGTGATGGGTGCTATTTTGTTTATTGCCTTTATTTTTGTGGTGATCAATATCCTGGTAGATATTATTTATGTTTGGATAGATCCGAGAGTTAAATTACAATGAAAATATTTTTTGTGGGTTTTATGGGATGCGGTAAAACCACCTGGGGCCGCAAGCTGGCTAACAGGCTGGAGTACGAGTTTATTGATCTGGACAAGGTATTTGAAGAGCAGGTTGGTACAACTATTACCGAATATTTTACCGAGCACGGGCAGGATACTTTTCGCCTGCTGGAATCAAAGATCCTTAAAGAAACTGCTTATCCAGAAAATGTAGTGGTATCAACGGGCGGTGGACTGCCCGTGTTTTTTGATAACATGGAGTGGATGAATGCGAATGGTAAAACCCTCTACATAAAATTAACGCCTGCAACATTAGCAGAACGTTTGGATAAAGGCAAAACAACTCGCCCGCTTATTCTGGGTAAGCATGGTGATGAGCTGGTTGCTTTCATAGCCGAAAAACTGGCAGAACGCGAAAGCTTTTATGAGCAGGCCACCCATATTGTTGACGGCATAACCATGAGCCCCGACTCGTTAGCCGACCTGGTTAACTCCTGATAAAGCCTAAAACAGCGTTGTTTGCTTACCACCTTTGGGTATGAACAGCGTATGATCCAACGGCGGCATCTCTCGCCCCGCTAAAAAGCGATTACAAGCCATTTTAAATAACTGATGGATGGATTGTGCTATTTGTCCATCCCCGCTCATACGCCGCCCAAAATCGCTGTCGTTTAAATTGCCGCCGTGGCAGGCTTTTATGGCGTTTAGTACCTTTTCTGCTCTATCAGGGAATGCTTTGTATATCCAGTCGGTAAAAATTTCGGCAATGCTACCATTCAGCCTTACAATGGTAAAGCCTGCTGACATGGCCCCTCTATCAGCGGCAGCCTTAATTATATCAGGCACTTCGTTGCTATTTAATCCGGGAATGATTGGCGCGGCCATTACGCGCACAGGTACGCCCTTTTCTGCTAACTTTTGGATAACGCCCAACCTACCACTCGCCGTTACTGTACGCGGCTCCAGTTTTTGGCGTAACTGCTCGTTTAACGATGTTATCGAGAGGTTTACGTGGATAAGGTTAAGTTTGGCCAATGGTTCTATGATATCTAAATCTCGTAAAATCACATTGTTTTTTGTGATGATGCTCACCGGGTTTTTGTATTGCAAAAATATCTCAAGCAATCTGCGTGTTATTTTAAGCTTGCGCTCAATAGGCTGGTAACAGTCTGTATTACCCGACATCATAATGGTTACAGGCTGATAGTTTTTCTTGTTAAAGTACTGTTCCAGCAATTCGGGGGCGTTACGTTTAACTACTATTTTCCTCTCGAAATCAAGCCCAGCGCTAAAACCATAATATTCGTGACTGTTACGGGCATAACAATAAATACAGCCATGCTCACAACCCTGGTATGGGTTGATAGAGTACATATGACTAAGGTCCGGACTGTTTGATTCGCTGACGATCTTTTTAGGCGTCTCTTCAAAAAGCTGGGTGGCAGAATTTTCAAGCAGCGGCTCGTCCAATCCTTCGATATGATCAAGCACATATTTGCGCTTCAGAAACTTGTTATCAGTATTTACCTGCGCGCCTCTCCCTTTAAAAAACTCCTGATTTTCCTGATGTGCCATTAAGCAAAATTGCTAAAATAATTAGCAATTTCACAATTCTATCAGTTTATTTTTTATGGCATAAAGCACAAGCCCAACGCGACTTTTTATTTGTAGTTTTTCAAAAAGCTGATCGCGATAGCCATCCACAGTGCGAACGCTGATGCACATCTGGTAGGCAATTTCTTTGTAGGTAAGTTCTGTGCCCGATAGTTTGAGAAATTCTATTTCGCGGTTGTTTAACTTAACAGTATCAACAGGCTTGTTAAAGTTACTGATGAGGTGGCGGGTTACAAATTGCGGAAAATAAACTTCGTTTTGCGATACGTTACTTAGCGCCTGTTCAAACTCATAAGGCTCGGCATCTTTTAATAAATAACCTTTTACGCCCAGCTTTACCATTGCCAATACTTTGTCGGCATCCTCAAACATGGAGAGAACAATGATATTTATTTCGGGATAATTGCTTCTCAGCCATTGAGCCGTTACTATGCCATCCATTTGGGGCATATTAATATCCAACAAAATAATATGTGGTTTAAATTTGGGCGAGATTTTCCGCATCAGGTGCTGTCCGTTAGCAGCTTCAAACATGATCTGATACCCTTTCAGTCCATTAATCAAAGCCGCAATGCCGCTTCTGAACAGGTTGTGATCATCCACTAATGCTATTTGGAAGGTTTCCATCAGCGTACAAAATTGTGTTTAGTTAGGGTTCAGACTGATGTTTATGCTACAACCTTTTGCCGGGGCTGCGTAAATAGTTGTTACAGCACCCATCATGGCCGCTCGGCTTTCCATGTTTTTTAAACCCAAACCGGCATCGCCTGCCAACGCCTGGGGAGAAAAACCCATACCATCGTCCTCGAGGGTTAAGTTAAACAATTGTTCAGAATATTGCAAGGTGATATTAAATCTGCTTGCCGCAGCGTGTTTCAAAGTATTATTAAACGCTTCCTGAAAAATACGGAACAAC
>CAMLFI010000031.1 GCA_946479225.1 uncultured Mucilaginibacter sp.
GGCAAAACGCAATTTATGGCGTTGATATACAAATCTTTTACGAAAACGAAGTAGTTTAAATAAATTGAACGTTAGTCCGGGTTTTCAATCCCCGAATTGTATCAGAACAGAACACATCTGTTCGTTTGCGAACAAGTGTCCGTAGCGATACAAATCATAAGTAACTGAAAAACAATAAATTACGAAAACGGACAAAGATTTGCCGTTTTTAAAAGCAGTATAAAAACGCTAATCAGTAACTTTAATAAGTCAAAAATTACCATGCGGAAAGCCATTACGCTCTATATCAGAAGCATTAAAAGATCTCAACTCAGCTTTACCATTAATCTGATAGGTTTGGCAAGTGGCTTAGCCTGTACGTTTCTCATTTATCTTTGGGTAAGTGATGAAATGAGCGTTGATACATTTCATAAAAATAACGCAAACTTATACCAGGTGCTAATATGGCGTAAAGGTAGCGACGGAGCTATAACTGTTAAAACACCTACTGCGCCGGTAATGGCCGATTACCTGGCCGAGAAGGTGCCTTCCATTAAAAATGCAGTAACAGTTATAAATTCTATTAAAACGTCTACCCTTGTAAATGGCGATAAAGCGTTAAAGGCAAAAGGCATTTACACCGCGAAGGATTTTTTTAAGCTATTTAGTTTTGATCTGCTGGAAGGGCAAGAAAAGTCGTTACTGTCGGATCCGGGTAATATTGTGCTTTCGGAAGAGTTGGCTTTAAAGTTATTTGGCACCAATAAAAATATTACGGGTAAGGTGCTTGGCTTTGATAGAAAAGAGCAATTTGTGGTTTCGGGCGTTGTTAAAGTTCCGGCCAATTCTACCATCCGGTTTGATTACATTTTATCCCTGCCTGTTTACACGAAACATACTGGTTATAAACTGGATTGGAGCGACAACTTTGGGCCTACCTACATTCTTTTAAAAGACAATACAGGTGTAAATACGGTAAACAGTCAGCTGTTAGCGCTGATGGAAAAGGCGGGAGCCGACGTAAAGAACGAGGGAATTTTCGCGGCGCCTTTTTCTGAAGAGTACTTGTACGGCAATTACGAGAACGGCGTTAAAAGCGGCGGCAGGATAGATTATGTAAAATTGTTTTCCATCACAGGTATAGTCATTCTGATAATTGCCTGTATCAATTTCGTCAGTCTATCAACCGCCATGGCCACCGGCAGGATGAAAGAAGTGGGCATGAAAAAAATATTGGGCGCCAACAGAAGATCGATCATTGCTCAACACCTGGGTGAGTCAATTATGCTGGCTTTTATTTCACTACTGTTATCCATTTTGATAGTTGTTTTATTATTGCCGGCATTTAATACTGTCGCCGAAAAACATATTGAATTGCAATGGAGCATTAACACGGTTTTGACCTTTTTTACAATTACCTTATTAACAGGCTTATTAGCCGGCATTTATCCGGCTATCTATATCTCCCGGTTTAAACCGATGATGATAAAAGATAATTCGGCAAGCGCGCTGGGTAAACAAGGGGTTAGAAAAGCATTAGTGATAACGCAGTTTGCAGTATCGGTCATCCTGATACTGTTTACCATAGTAGTTTACAAACAGTTCACCATGATTCAAAACCGCAACCTCGGTTATAACAAGGATAACGTTGTTTACTTTGACATGGATGGAAATGTTGCAGGGCAGCGGGAAAGTTTTATTACCGGGTTGAAACAACTGCCGGGCGTACAGCAGGCATCGGCTGTTTATGCCCTGCAAACCAACACGAGTTTTTTTGGGACCATGGGAAGTGCCGGTGATTTGGATTGGCCGGGAAAGAAGAAAGAGGAAATGGTGATTATGAATTGGCGCAATGTAGACTACGATATGGTTGAACTGTTGGATATGAAGATGAAGGAGGGCCGCACTTTTTCGAAAAAACATACTACTGGTATGAGGCCGGTTATTTTTAATGAGGCCGCCATAAAGGCCATGGGTTTAAAAGATCCGGTGGGTAAAAAAGTTTTAATATGGAAAGATCCGTACGAAATAATTGGGGTAGTTAAGGATTTTTATATTGCATCAATTCATAATGGGAATGTAAAACCGCTGTTTATGGTTCGGCAACCATCCGAATTTAACACTGTCATGGTGAAAGTAAAGGGCGAAGGGTTGAATAGTACACTTAAAAGAATTGAAACATTCCACAGTCGTTTTAATCCGGGCTTTCCGTTTGAATATAAATTTATGGATCAGGATTTTCAGGCTTTGTATTCTTCAGAAAGGAAAGTTTCGGTTTTGTCAGGATATTTCGCAGTATTAGCTATTCTTATTTCATGCCTCGGTTTGCTGGGTTTAACTGCCTTTACGGTTGATAAAAGAAAAAAAGAAATAGGTACCCGCAGAGTATTGGGCGCGGAAGCCATACAACTAGTATGGATGTTGTATAAAGATATTTCAAAACCTGTGCTTATTGCTTTATTACTTGGATTGCCCGTAGGGTATATACTAACCCATAAATGGTTGGAGAGTTTTGCTATAAGGATTGCCTTAGAACCCTGGTTTTTTGTTGTAGCCGGAGGAATATCATTCACGCTAATGCTTATTGCTTCGGGTATACATGTTATAAAGGCACTATCAATTAACCCGGCAGAATCGCTGAGAAAGGAATAGCATCAATTTACGACGTTAGTACCCCCCACTGGTCGAAGTTTATCAACTTCGACCAAAATAGAGCAAGCATTCTGCTTGCGATTGCCAGGCGTTTTGTGATCTTTACAATTTAAGCTGAAAGCTTAACCAATTTTAGGACGAAGCTACAAGCTTCGACCAGTGTGGGACAAAAGCCGAAACTCCAGTTATTATTAAAACAAATGCGGGTTTAAACTATTTGATAACAAACGTTTAGTATGGATTTAAAAACATTTACCAACCTGCCTTTTTATATAAAGCTGGCTTGTGTACTATTCAGCCTTATTGCTATTGGCTACCTCGTTATCATAGCTAAAGAAATACTTTCGCCAATTATATTTTCCTGCCTGTTTTCTATTTTATTGCTGCCTGTGGCACAATTCTTTGAGTTTAAACTCCGGTTTTCGCGGAGCGCCGCCGCTATGGTATCGGTAATATTGCTGCTGATTTTTATCGGAGCCGTTATTTACGTAATAGGCAGTCAGATAGCGGACCTGGCCAAAGAATGGCCGGATTTTCAGGCGCAGATCAAAAGATCGCTGTGGGAATTCAGGGGATGGGTACAGGATAATTTTCATGTAACGCGGGGTAAGCAGCTGCGGGTAGTGAATACCGCTACTGATAAAGTTTTATCGCCCGACACCGCGACAGTGGGTGCTACGGTTTTGTCGGTGTCTGGGATGCTTTTGTTTCTGGTGTTTACCTTTATTTATTCCTTTCTCTTCCTGTTATACCGCAGTTTGATCATGAAATTCCTGGAGTCGGTTTTTCTAAAGGAAAATAATGCAACGGTACATGCCATTGTTGAACAGGTACAGTACATCATCCGCAAATATATCATCGGCATTTTGATACAAATGGCTATAATGTCCACGGTTATCAGTGTAGCGTTCTCGGTAATGGGCGTTAAATACGCCATATTATTGGGGCTTCTGGCCGGCGTTTTCAACGTTGTACCGTACATTGGTATACTTACGGTATTGGTAATCAGCGCTATTGTGAGCCTGGGCACTTCGCCCGACAGCAGTCAGGCTGTCTGGGTAATGAGTACCGTAGTGATTATGCATTTAGTGGATAGTAATGTTGTATTACCCCTTGTGGTGGGTTCTAAGGTGCGCATTAACGCGTTCATGACCATACTAGGCGTAGTAGTAGGAGAAATGATCTGGGGGATTCCGGGTATGTTCTTATCTATCCCGGTGATAGCTGTATTGAAAATAATATTTGATCAGGTTGAAAGCCTGCAGCCCTGGGGAATAATCCTGGGCGATGAAGAACGGAAGCAAAATAAGCTCGCCACGCGCTTAATGGTACGGAATAAAAAGATCAAAGTTAAAGAGGTTGCCGGCTAGCCCAACGTCCGGGCTTATCGTTGATAAAATTCCATAGGTAAATTATAAGTTGCGCTACTGTTGGCGTTCCGCGCGCCAGCCGTTCTTGTGTCTTTATAACCAACAACCCACCACTGGTCGAAGTCTATCAACTTCGACCAGTGTGGAGATTGCAAATCCCTATATTAGTCCGGGATTGTAAATAAATTAAGACATGCTTGAATTTTTAAAACAACCGTGGCCCTGGTATATATCGGGCATAGCAATTGCCGCTATAATGGTTGTGTTGTTGTATTTCGGTAAATCATTTGGTTTTTCGTCTAACCTTAGAACTTTATGCACCATAGCGGGTGCCGGCAAAAAGGTAAGCTTTTTTGATTTTGAATGGAAAACACAAAAATGGAACCTTCTGTTTTTAACAGGCTCAATACTGGGAGGCATTATATCGGCAACTCTTTTAAAAAGCGATGTTCCTCTGCAACTTTCCCCGGCTACAATAAACGACCTAAGCGCCATAGGGGTGCATTTTGACGGGCAGTTGAATCCTGAGCAACTATATGGAACGCACGCGCTATCAATAAAAAACGTGCTTTTACTGTTAACGGGTGGTGTGCTGGTAGGCTTCGGCTCGCGTTATGCGGGCGGCTGCACTTCCGGCCACGCCATCAGCGGCTTATCAAACCTGCAACTACCCTCGCTATTGGCGGTTATTGGCTTTTTCGCAGGGGGGCTTATCATGACACATTTACTTTTACCACTATTTTTTTAACGATGAAAGGATTTAGATTTTTACTTGCCGGATTAATTTTCGGCATCATAATGGTAAAATCAGAGGCGGCATCCTGGTACCGTATACAAGAGATGTTTCGTTTCCAATCTTTTCAAATGTATGGCATCATTGGTACGGCGGTCGCTTTGGGTGCTTTGGCAGTCTATCTAATAAAAAGGTTCAGGATAAATGATTCGCAAGGCAATGCGATAGTCTTTAATGATAAAGACAAGGGCTGGAAAAAATATATCATAGGCGGTTTGGTATTTGGTTTAGGATGGGCTTTAACGGGCGCTTGCCCCGGCCCTATGTTTGTCAACATAGGTTACGGCTACGTAACCATGATCATTGTGGTGGCTGGTGCTTTATTGGGTACTTACCTTTATGGCTTGCTGAAAAGCAGGTTGCCGCATTGAAACACACCGGTTGAATTCCTATTGACGGTTTTGATATTTACTCCCATTAGGGTGTTGCAAACCGCCGCCCAAAACCAAGTGAATTTTATGCTTTTATAATTGATTGATAAACAATAAGATACCAGTATTTTACAGCTAAATTTACTGACTTATAAGTCTGTTGCAAAGTGTTGCATGTTTAAACTTATATTATTTGTAATCATCTTAAAATCAATACCATACAAAAAATGGTGTTGCAACTGTTGCAAAGTGTTGTATATATTTTTGCAACACCCACCGCTCTGATAAAAACACAAAGGCCGCATTATTTTCATAACGCGGCCCTCGTTTATAAAATGTTAAACTTCTAATTACACCAGCACACTCCCGCTCATTTCAGCAGGAATAGTAACGCCTAGTATTTTTAATATGGTAGGTGCAACATCGCCCAGTTTACCGTCATTTACATGTTTTACATCCTTATCAATAACAATACAAGGCACCAGGTTGGTGGTATGTGCCGTATTTGGCGATCCGTCATCGTTTATCATGTAATCGGCGTTGCCGTGGTCTGCCAGTATAATGAACGAGTAGCCATTAGCAATACCGGTTTCAATAACAGATTGTGCACAGGCATCAACCGTTTCGGCAGCTTTTACAACCGCGCTGAACACGCCGGTATGGCCAACCATATCGGTATTGGCAAAGTTAAGCACGATAAAATCCGGCCAGCCACTTTGTAGCTCGGGGATGATCGCGTCGCGGATACCTTGCGCGCTCATCTCAGGCTGTAGATCATAAGTTGCCACTTTTGGCGATGGCACCAGCAGGCGTTTTTCATTAATGAACTCCGCTTCTCTCCCACCCGAAAAGAAGAAGGTAACGTGCGGGTATTTCTCCGTTTCCGCAATACGGATCTGGTTCTTGCCGGCATCCTGTAAAATCTCGCCTAAGGTTTTTGTCAGATCGTCTTTAGTAAATATCACCTTAACACCATGATAAGTTTCGTCATAGGTGGTCATGGTTACATAATATAGCTTAAGCGGATGCAGGTTATACTCAGGGAAAGCCTTTTGTGTAAGCGCCAACGTTATCTCACGTCCGCGGTCAGTCCTGAAGTTAAAGCAGATCACCACATCGCCCTCTTTAATTACAGCAAGCGGCTGCCCTGCGCCGTTGGTTTTAACTATCGGCGGCATAAACTCGTCGGTGACGTCCTGCAGGTACTGGCTTTTAATGGCCTGGGTGACGTCATCCACATGCTCGCCAACACCATTAACCATTACATCATACGCCTGCTTAACACGCTCCCAGCGGTTATCGCGGTCCATTGCGTAGTAACGGCCTATGGCAGATGCTAATTGAACCTGGGTACCTGCAATGTGCTGCTCCAGATCAGTAATAAAACCCAGACCCGATTTAGGGTCAGTATCCCGGCCATCTAAAAAAGCATGGATAAAAACGTTATCCAAATTATATTCGCCAGCTGCATCGCATAAGCCTTTTAAATGTTTTATATGCGAGTGCACGCCACCATCAGATACTAAGCAAATAAAGTGAACAGCTTTGCCATTTTGTTTGGCATAGTTAAAGGCGTCCTGTAAAACAGGGTTACCCGGTAGCTCATGCTCATCAACAGCTTTGTTAATGCGGCCCAGTTCCTGATAAACCACACGGCCGGCGCCTAAATTCATGTGCCCAACCTCAGAATTGCCCATTTGTCCATCAGGCAAGCCAACAGCCATGCCCGAAGCTTCCAACTTTGAGTTGGGATAAGTATTTATTAAATGATCAAAAAATGGGGTTTTTGCCGCCAAAATGGCGTTAGATTGGTCGTTACGGCCATAACCCCAGCCATCCAATATAATTAATGCAAGTTTTTTCGTATTTTCCACAATGCAAATATAAAAGTCACGTTCTATACATTATAATTTATAGCTGCGCTTATTTGCGCAAATGTTGTTTACCTTATCTTACCTGCTATGAAATTACTTTATCTACCATTGCTTGCATTTTTATTATTGCCGTTGTCGCCGACCGACACTGTAGACACCGTTGCCCAACTAATAGGCAAAGGATCTGTGCACGAAATTGCTAAACTCTTTCCCGCCGAAGTTGAAATTGGATTGCCCGATACCGAGCAAGACACCTACCCTAAAGCCACTGCCGAGGGAATGCTGGAAAAATTCTTCACGCAAAACAAACCTACGGGCAGCAAAATACTCCACAAAATAAATAACGGCGGTAGCTTTCAGTATGGCGTTGTTATTTTGTCGACAGCTAAAGGTCTCTACCGCGTGTCCTTCAACCTAAAAAATGAGAATGGCGCCGTCCACCTGATTAAATTATTGATAGAACCCGACAAAGTAAAATAAACCTCTCAGGTTTTTACGTTTGCATTAATTTAAAAAAAATTATTTTTAGGTGTAGCGATATAAAGTTTACGCTCGTTTAACCATGCAGTAACGTAAAATATTAAATTATGAAATACTTTAAATCATTTAAAATTTTTGCTTTAGCGGGCTTTGCCGTTATATTAGCAGCTGGTTGTGCCAAAACAAACAACGATCCCGGGCCCCCTGTGTCAACCCTTGCGGTTTACCATGTCTCGCCTGACGCACCAAAACTTCTTTTTAAATTAAATAGTAACCCATTAAGTACTGATTCTGCAGCTTATGGCACTTACGGTTACTATGTAAACGCTTATTCGGGCAGCAGAGAATTAGCAGCCTATCAGCGGGAAGTTAAAAAAACAAACATTACCACTACACTGGCTGAAGGCTCCATATATTCTGCCTGGTTAACAGGCCCGTGGGCAGCTTCTGAGTTTGTTATTTTAGAAGACAAGCTTACCAACCCTGCATCGGGCAAGGCTAATGTAAGGTTTGTTAATATGAGTGTTGGTTCGCCGGCGCTTGACCTCGTAACCAGCACCGGCACTTCCGTTATAAGCAACACGACGTATAAAGCCGGCAGCGCATTTACATCTATTGACGGTGGCCAAAACTATAACTTTGTTATTCGTGCTAATGGTTCAACGGTTGATAAGGTTCTGCTTCCCTCTGTAACTATACAAGCCGGTCGCATTTACACGATTGTAGCAAAAGGATTCTACACCGGCACGGGCACCACAGGTTTAAGTGGCGATGTGCTTATAAATTACTAGTTAGCACCAGCTTTTTGCACTAAAACCGCGGCTATGTTATGATATTTGTTTGTGCGAAATAAAGAGCTGACATTAGAAAAACTGATTGAGGGATGTATAAAAAAGGATTTCAGGAGTGAAGAACTTTTGTACAAAACTTACTTTGGTTATTTATCGGGTGTGGCCTACAGGTATACAAAAGAACGCAATGAGTCTGTTGAGCTGATCAACGACTCATTCGTTCGTATCTTTAAAAAGCTGGATAGTTTCGCATTTAACGGCCCGTCCGACGAAAAGCATAAGGCTTTTAAAGGATGGATAGGCCGGATAACCGCCAATGTTGCCATTGACCGCATACGCGCAAAACGCGCTATAATATATCTGGAGGATATAAACAGCGAAACCCAGGCCGACATTGCTATTGAAACCCCCGATAGCCTGAGCTACCAGGATATTTTAACACTTATTGGCCGCCTGCCCGATATACAGCAGCTTATTTTTAACATGCACGAAATTGAAGGGTTCTCGCACGAAGAGATAGCTGTTAAGCTAAATATCCCGGCGAGTACCAGCAGGGTTTATTTAACAAGAGCAAAAGCAAAACTTGCCGCGCTGTATAACCGTAACGAACACGCATAATGAAGAACGAGAAAGATCTGTTTTACGAGATAGAAAACGTTCTGCATACTCACGAGGATGCTTACGTGGATGGTGCGTGGGAAGATTTTGTAAAAAAGAAAAAACGCAGACGGGGCATAGTGTTTATACGTATGATAGCTGCGGCGGCTATATTATTATTCCTGGGTTACGCGGCGTGGCTTTTTGTGCCTTTTACTACTGTTGATACCCAAAATCATCAGACAAAAAACATTACAAAACCACCCTATATCTATCCGAAAAACAATGAGGGACACGACAGCGCTACAGCTAATGGCGCTGTTGTGCCTCAAAAAAATAACAGCAATGATTTGGCCGTTCCCGTCCCGTTGGCCGCAACAAAACAGCCTGCGGTTAACGAACCTGTTGTAAGGCCTAAGGTTATTGAAGAAACTGTCCCTGCCATAAAAAAAGCAGAAGAAGCTAAAAAGCCGCCCGGAACAACCGACATAGCAGAAGCAACAAAACTAAAGACAGACTCTACCGCCGTTGCTACTACTATTCAACCCTCAAATAACACAAACAATCAGCCGGTTGTAGATAAGGATGTTTCGCCTGTGGTTAAGACTGAACCCAGGCGCTATGAAAGGGGTACGCAGCGGCTTAATTATGACAGCCTGGCTAACTTAAGCAAGCCTAAGCCAGCAGTTGCCGACGAGAAAAAGAGCAAAAATTTAAGTTATGCTGTAATGGTATCACCATCTGTAGGTAATCAGAAAATGAATTTTGGAACAGGCGTTGAGATAGCTTATAATATCAACAAGAATTTTTCTGTAAGCAGTGGTATAACATATGCTTATGTAAACGCCGGTTCAAACAGAACCCCCGGCTCTGCCGAGGCTAAACAAAATTATAGCTTGCAGGGATATAATACCTTAGCCTCTACAAATTCTGCTACTTTTTCTCCCTTATCATCGCAAAGTGTAAAGGATGTAAAATTGGCTTTATCGGGTCTTGAAATTCCGCTAAACTTTCAATATAAAACCAAGGGTGGATTTTATCTTAGCGCGGGCTTATCGGCCATGTCTGTAATTGGCAATGATCTTTCTTATAATTATTTAAATAGCCGTGCGGTAAGCACGCCTTCTGCAAACGGCTTAGCCAATACTATCAGCGTGGTAACCGAAGAATCTACCGCAAAAAGCAACGAAAAATTAACCGGCTATGTTGGCTTTTATACATTTTCTGCCGGAAAAAAACTCAATTTTGGCCGGGGTAAACTAAACTTCGCGCCGTTTATTAAAGTTCCTTTCACCCGCGTTTCCTCAGAAAATATACAGCTAATACACGGCGGCGTGCAATTAGGCTTCGGATTTTAAGATGGTAACTATCTAACCATCAAATCACAACCCACTTAACCTGCCTTCCTGGCATCGTAATTTGTCTTCATATAAAAAATGTTATTACTTTTGAGGCGTAATAACCCCTGTACAATTTGGATACGGAACTTTTAAAAAGGTTTATAACCAACGCCCTTACCGAAGACGTAGGCGACGGCGATCATACATCATTGGCAACCATACCCCAGGGCACCCCGGGGAAAGCCAAATTATTAGTTAAGGATGAAGGCGTAATTGCCGGGGTTGAATTGGCCCTGCTGATATTTAGCGAGGTTGACCCGGCGCTGAAAGTGGAGGTGCTGATAAAGGATGGCGCGCTTGTTAAGCCGAAAGATATTGTTTTATGGGTTGAAGGCGATGCACAAAGCATACTTAAAGCAGAACGGCTTGTGCTTAATTGTATGCAGCGCATGAGTGGCATTGCCACAAAAACCCGCCATATAGTAGACCTGCTTGCTGGAACCAACACTAAAGTATTAGATACCCGCAAAACCACACCGGGCATCCGTTACCTCGAAAAATGGGCCGTTCGTATTGGCGGAGGGGTTAACCACCGTTTTGGTTTGTATGATATGATCCTGATAAAAGACAACCATGTTGACTACTCTGGAGGGATAAGAAACGCCATTGAAAATACGCTTCAATATATGGCCGAACAAAACAAAAAGTTAGCCGTAGAAATTGAAGTGCGTAATATGGATGAGCTGGAACAGGTACTGGCTACCGGAGGCGTTAACCGTATATTGCTTGACAATTTTAATTTTGCCGACTTAAAACAAGCCGTTAATATTATTGAAGGCAGGTATATAACCGAAGCATCGGGTGGAATAACTGTTGATACGGTGCGCGATTTTGCTAATTGTGGTGTTGACTATGTTTCTATAGGTGAGCTAACGCACTCAGTAAAAAGCCTGGACCTGAGCCTGAAAGCTGCTTACTGATCTGACTGTTTTTATATGCCTGCTTATAATTTTATATATTTCGAAAAAAAATTTCGCAACCGCGCTTAAATATTATTAAACTTGTTAAGTGTACTGATCGCTTATTATCTGTTTTTTGAATGATAAATGTCTATTCTATTTCCGTACTTATTTTAGCCTACCTATTCGGCTCAATCCCTACGGCTGTTTGGATAGGACAGGCATTTTTCAACATAGATGTAAGGGAATATGGCAGCGGCAACGCAGGGGCAACAAATACCTTTAGGGTGTTGGGTAAAAAGGCGGGGGTACCCGTTATGCTGCTTGATATTTTAAAAGGATGGACAGCCACCAACCTGGCCTATATGATAGGCGTATCTACAACCGGCCCTTACGGCACAATTTCATTTACTAATTATCAGTTGGCTTTGGGTATAGCCGCGGTTATGGGTCACTTGTTTCCCATTTTTGCAGGCTTTCGCGGTGGCAAAGGCATTGCTACCCTGTTTGGTATGATCCTGGCCGTTAACCTACCGTCTGCGCTGCTTTGCGTGTCGGTATTTATTGTGGTATTGCTAATTACCCGCTATGTATCATTAGGCTCAATAATGGCCGGGTTTATGTATCCCATAGGCGTTACTTTTATCTTTCCCACCTACATAAAATCAGTTATTATTTACGGCATGTGCATGTGCGTTTTAATACTGGTTACCCACCAAAAAAACATTGAACGCCTTATTAGAGGTAAAGAGTCGAAAGTCAACTTTTTCCGCAAAAAGGAAGTTTAAGTTTTTAGACGAAACAATCTTAAAAATATTGGGTTTATACAGAAAACAAACACCTTTTTGGGTGATAATCAACTTACTATGAAAACAACTAAATTTCTCCTTGCCCTCCTAACCATCACCTTTATCTATTCTTGCTCAACCGTACCTTTAACCGGTCGCAGACAGTTGAGCCTGGTAGACGATTCACAAATAAATCAAGCTGCTGCTGCAAGTTATCAGCAATTGTTATCCGATCCGAAAACCAAGGTAATAAGCACCAACAGCACAGAAACACAGCGCGTAAAACGAGTTGGACAACAACTGGCAGTGGCTATTGAGCGGTATCTGGCTCAAAACGGGTATGCCGATCAGTACAAGTTTGCATGGGAGTTTAATTTGATACAAAGCGAAGAAGTAAATGCCTGGTGTATGCCGGGTGGAAAAGTGGCCATTTATAGCGGCATATTACCGGTAACGCAAACAGACGCCGGCCTTGCTGTTGTAATGGGACACGAAATTGCACATGCTATAGCCAGGCACTCTGCCGAGCGGATGTCGCAGGAGTTGGCGGCGCAAGCCGGGGGAAGCGTTATTGGGGCTGCTACCAACAATAAATCATCAGCTAATGTAATTAATGCCTTGTATGGCATTGGCGGTCAGCTGGCTTTATTAAAATACTCCCGCAATCAGGAAACCGAAGCCGACCGTTTAGGTTTAACTTTTATGGCGATGGCTGGTTATGACCCTAATACAGCGGTTACTTTTTGGCAACGCATGGCTGCTCAAAAAAATGGAGCCTCTCAGCCCGAGTTTTTAAGCACCCACCCTGCTGATGCTACCCGTATTGCCAATATTCAAAAAGCTATTCCGGAGGCGATGAAATATTATAA
>CAMLFI010000032.1 GCA_946479225.1 uncultured Mucilaginibacter sp.
GGACTTACTGATAAAGCCAAGGTCTGCCCGTCAATAGTGGATAGGTTTGCTTTGCCTTTACCCGCTGTTAAAGCCTTTATAATATCTGCTTTACTGTATCTGCCGGTTACTATGTGGCCCTTTAAAAAGGCGCTAAGCTTAGCCGGATCTTTGGTTAAGCCGTCAAGCGTACCTGCGGGCAATTTATTAAAAGCCGCGTTATTGGGCGCAAATATGGTATATGGGCCACCTGTTTTAAGCACGGTGTCAAGTCCGGCAGTCTTCACTGCTGCCGCGGCTGTAGAATAATCTGTGTTGCTTAATAACACCCTTGCTACGTCGTCAGTAGGCGCAGCCGATTCTGATTGCGCAGCCGGTGCCGGTGTTGTTTTTTTTGTAGTATCTGTTACCTGGGCCGATGCTTTACCCGCGACAAAGTATAATGCCGATGTGGCTACGGCCGCAATTAAAAGGAACTTTCTCATGTTATCTTCTTTTTTAGTGAATAAATAGTTGAGTAAAGTGTGTTATATGTTCCCTTTCTTTTTGTTAAAAACTTGTATTAATGACGATTTAACAACCCAATTGTTGTGCCATTGGGTAATTTTTAGCTTAAACCATTGGGTTTCAGTAAAAAAAATTGCTTTAAATGACCCTTTTTTAAGTCGTCGGCGTGGGGCATTATCTATAAAAAGAGCGAGATGAATGGTAATAAGCGTCAATTTTCAGGCAAAAAAGAAGCCTCCCGACACTCGCTGTCAGAAGGCTCCAACCTAAACCTTATCACATTAGTAAGAAAGGATTTCTTACCAAACCACAAATATAATGATTATTTTACTATACACAATTTTTTCATTGCATTGCATTCATAAATTGCTATTTCACTGTTTACTAATTAATTGGTTAGTTTGGCACGAAGGGGTTTTAATGTGCCTTGATTGCGTTGGCTGCGGCCTTTAGCTCTTGCACCTGCTGTTTGGCCTGCCTGCTTTCCAGGTAAAAATAAATGGCGCAGGCTAAAAATATCTTTCCTAATACAAATACAGCGGCAAAAACCCATTTCCAGTTTTTGTGGATACGCATGTAGTTGGTTTCGGCCTCAACTTCTATATACCGGCTCTTATTTTCTTCTGCGGATCTCTTCCATTCTTTATCAATGGGGCGCATTATCTCTGTGTCCGGAGCTATTACCAGGTCATTAATACTGTTTTCTATCCGTTCAAACATGTCAGGCGATGGTGGCACAGCCATATATTGCGCAATGCGCTCCATGTCTGTTTCCAGTTCAGTCAGGGTTTTATTTACTTCGGGATATTGCTTTTTAAACAGCGAAACCTCGTTCGCCTCCTCCTCGCTTGCACATCCCAATACAAATGCCTCCAGCACTCCGCTTTCTATGTATTCCTTAATTCTCATCCTTCACTTCCCTTATTATCATAAAAGCTTCCTTCAATCTCAGCCTCAACTCAGGTTCAGGTAAATTTAATTCCTTCGCCAGTGCCTCTGTGGTTTTACGATGGTAATAAACCTCGCAAAATATAAGGCGCTGGGCTTCATTCATTCTGTTAAGATATTTATGGGATTGTATATACGTAGTATTGCTAACAACAGATTTACACTCACTTGCGGCTTCTCCTAATTGTTCAACCTCGTTGTTTGCAAGGGTTATAAGCCAGGTCCAGGTATTGCTATAAGCATTTGACGGCAACACTTTTTTTGAGGAGGAAATATTAGTGAATACTTTAATAACGCAATCTTCGGCAAGCTCGCGGTTATTCACAATAGGCAGGATATAACCAAGCAGCCTATCCGCGTACGTGTTGTACAGGGTTTTTAAATCGGCAGGTTTATCCATTGTCGGCACATCATTGTTCTTATAACCTTGCTCCATGTGTTATAAATTTGTTCGTTCAATTGCTTTTCTGCACCCGTTCTGCGCTATACAATGACGTTAAATATAAGAAATTATGAGTTATAAAATTTGAGTTATAAATCAAAATGTAACAATCAGAACCGTAAGTATGTCATAATAATAAAAACACTATGGCTGGTAAAGAAAGTTTTACACTGAACGGCGAAAATCTTTTAAAAAAAGTCAAAGAGCTTATCGCCGAAGGAAATATCCGCAGAATAACTATAAGCGATAAGGAGGGCAAGGAACTCATTACCTTTCCGGTAACAATTGGCGTGGTTGCTGCCATGATAGCCCCTGTATTGGCGGCAGTTGGCGCATTGGCTGCTTTTATTGGCGAATGCACCATTACTGTTGAACGCGAGGAGACATCGGCATAATAGCGCCCCTCGGGTATACTATTGTAATATAAAAGCCGTTTTTATAAAGCTTAATAGGATATATTTGCGCCAATTTAAACCACTACCCGCCGCTAATGTATAAGTTCCCGGTTTTTTATTTGTTGCTGTTTGTATTGTTTTGTATTTACAGTGGTGGTGCTTTCGCGCAAAAAAACTATGCTGTTAGCGGCACGGTTAAAGACGCTGCCACCGGCGAAACATTAATTGGCGCTACTGTACGCATACTTGAGTTAAAGCAAAGCGGCGCTGTATCAAACGCCTACGGGTTTTATTCGTTAAGCGCACCGCAGGGAAATTACACGCTTGCAGTAAGTTTTGTGGGTTATGCCACTTATACGCAGTCGGTTCAATTAAATGCAAACACGCAGGTTAACGTGAGCCTTGAAGCTAACAATACCCTAACCGAAGTTGCCGTTAAGGCTAATTCAGGCCACGAGGCTGATAATATTGAAAGCGCACAGATGGGTGTACTGCGGCTGGATGTAAAGCAGCTGGATAATATCCCTGTAATTTTTGGCGAAAAGGATGTTTTAAAAACAATTCAGCTTTTGCCCGGAATTAAAACAACCGGCGACGGCAATACCGGGTTTTATGTTCGCGGGGGCGGATCTGACCAAAACCTGATCTTGTTAGACGAGGCGGTGGTGTACAATGCATCTCACCTGTTTGGTTTCTTCTCTACTTTTAATACCGATGCTATTAAGGATGTAAGTATGTATAAAGGGGGCATGCCTGCCCAATATGGCGGGCGCATGTCGTCTGTATTAGATATTAAGATGTTAGATGGCAACGATAAGAATTTCACAGTGCAAGGGGGTATTGGGCTTATCGCGTCGCGCCTTAAGGTAGAAGGGCCAATTGTTAAAAACAAGGGCTCGTTTATGGTGAGCGCCCGGCGTACTTATGCCGATATGTTTTTAAAGTTATCGTCAGACTCTACCACGCGTAACGCCAGTCTTTATTTTTATGATATAAACGCCAAAGCCAACTATCATTTGGATGATAAGAACACGCTTTTTATCTCCGGCTATTTTGGCAAGGATGTGCTTGGCCTTAAAAACAACTTTGAAACCAATTGGGGCAACCAAACAGGCACCTTGCGGTTTAACCATGTTTTTAACAGTAAGCTGTTTTTAAATACCTCGCTTATTTACAGCAACTACAGCTATATAATAGAAAGCTACAATGCCAACCGCGATTTTAAAGTAACATCCAGAATACGCGATTTTAATTTAAAAGAGGACCTGCAGTATTTTATATCAGACAAGCACACACTTTATTTTGGTGTTAACGCCGTACGCCATACCATAGCGCCCGGCGAAATAAGTTCATCCGGATCGTCATCTATCAACTCACGGGCTATCCAAAATCGTTACGGCCTTGAAGCGTCGGCCTACGTGTCTGATGAGTGGCGTCCATCCGAGAGGTTTGATATCATTTTCGGCGCAAGACTAAGTTGGTTCTCGTTAATAGGGCCGGGTAAAATAAATACTTACAATAGCAGCGGGGCCATTACCAAAACTAACAACTATTCATCGGGACAGGTAATTAAAACCTACTTTAACCCCGAGCCTCGCATATCCATGAACTATAAGCTAACGGCACTTAGCTCGGTAAAAGCATCATATAACCGCAATACGCAAAATATCCATTTGCTGGCCAACTCAACCGCAAGCACACCTACTGATCTGTATGTAATGAGCAGCAATAACATAAAACCCGGCATATCTGATCAGTTTTCTGTGGGTTATTTCAGAAATCAGAGCAACAACACTTATGAGTTTTCTGCAGAAGCTTATTATAAGCACATGGACAATATGATAGATTACCGCGATGGTTCGCAGCTTATTGGTAATGAGGATGTGGAATCGCAGTTGGTGTATGGCCAGGGAAGAGCTTACGGGCTTGAGCTGTTTGTTAAGAAAAAGGCGGGCAGGCTTACCGGCTGGATAGGCTACACGCTTTCAAAAACCGAGAGGAGGTTTGATGCTATCAACAGCGGGCAGTATTTCCCTGCTACTTATGATCGCACACACGATGTATCGCTGGTTGGTATTTATAAGATCCGTAAACGTGTAACCGTGTCAGCCACCTTTGTATATGGCACGGGGAATGCTATTACATATCCGCAGGGAAAATACCGGATTGGCGGCCTTACCACTTTTTATTACCCGCTGCGCAATGCCGATAGGATGCCGGCCTATCATCGCCTGGATCTGGGGGTAACGCTTGACGGGCGCGAACATAAACGGTTCCATTCAAGCTGGACCTTTGGCTTGTATAATGCCTATAACCGTAAAAATCCGTATACCATTACATTCAGAGACAATGCAGCCGATCCAACACGCACCGAAGCGGTAAAAACAAGTTTATTTGGTATAGTTCCGTCGGTTACTTATAACTTTAAGTTTTAATATGAAAGCATTTTATAACCTGGCGGCCGTTATTTTCTCGGCAATTGCTTTTTGCTCCTGCGAAAAGGTAATAGACCTTGATCTGAAGAATGCATCGCCGCAATTGGTTATTGAGGGTAGCATTATCAATATCGCACATAATCCAACTGTAAGGATATCCCGCTCAGTGAGTTTTGATCAGCCAAGCAATTTTCCGGGAGTTAGCGGGGCAACAGTAAAGATCCTCACAAGTAGTTCGCCCATACTTTTAACAGAGACATCGCCCGGGGTTTACCAGGGGCCCGGGGTTATTGGCCGGTCAGGCAGAACCTATACACTTCAGGTTGATGTTGACGGGCAAACCTACAAGGCGGCATCAACCATGCCTAATATGACCGCGATAGATTCATTGGCCCTGGATGAGCAGGCATTCCAGGGAGAGATAACCAGAACTGTTATAGTATATTACTCAGACACCCCGGATGAAAAAAATCAGTACCGTTTTATTTTGAGTGTAAACGGCAAGCAGGTTAACGAAGTTTTTGCCCGCAATGACCAGTTTAATGACGGCAAAGTGGTACGCGTTGCATTATATCAGGAAGATATTGATATAAAACCCGGCGACAAAATAGATATTGAAATGCAATGTATTGATGAGCGTGTTTATACCTATTGGTTTACTTTTAGTAAACAGGGCGGAACCGGGATGGGCAATGGCTCTGTAGCGCCTACTAACCCACCTAATAATTTTGACAGGCCGGTGCTTGGATATTTTAGCGCCCATACCGTTAGCCGCCGAACATTTGTGGTGAAATGATATTATTGAGCGGCACAAAAAAAGCCGCTCAAATTGAGCGGCCTAAAAACTATTCTCTTAACTAATCTCTTTCCCGATAGCTATCGGGATAAAAATTATTACGCCTCTTCTACTAGTTTGTCACCGGTAACTTCGGCTTTAATACGGGCTTCCAGTTCATCCATCAGTTCCGGGTTATCCAATATCAATTGTTTAACGGCATCACGGCCCTGGCCTAAACGGGTTTCGCCATAGCTAAACCATGAACCTGCTTTTTTAATGATGTTGTGCTCAACACCCAGGTCAATTATCTCGCCTGCTTTTGAAATGCCTTCGCCAAACATAATGTCAAACTCAGCAATACGGAACGGAGGAGCAACCTTGTTTTTAACGATCTTTACTTTAACTCTGTTGCCAGATACCTCATCAGTATCTTTTATTTGCGATATACGGCGAACATCTAAACGTACTGAAGCATAAAACTTAAGCGCGTTACCGCCGGTAGTAGTTTCGGGGTTACCAAACATTACGCCTATTTTATCGCGTAACTGGTTAATAAATATACAGCAGCATCCTGTTTTGCTGATGGTACCGGTTAGTTTACGCAATGCTTGCGACATTAAACGCGCATGCAAACCCATTTTTGAGTCGCCCATTTCGCCTTCAATCTCTGCCTTTGGCACCAATGCGGCAACCGAGTCAATAACCAATATATCAATAGCGCCAGAGCGGATCAGGTTGTCGGCAATTTCAAGTGCCTGCTCGCCGTTATCCGGTTGAGAGATCAGCAGGTTCTCAACATCAACGCCTAACTTTTTTGCGTAAAAACGATCGAATGCGTGCTCTGCATCAATAAATGCTGCTATACCACCGTTTTTCTGCGATTCGGCAATGGCATGTATAGCCAATGTGGTTTTACCTGATGATTCAGGTCCGTATATTTCTATCACACGTCCTTTTGGTAGGCCGCCAACGCCTAAAGCGATGTCTAATCCTAATGATCCGGTTGAAATAACCTCTGTTGGTTCAATAACAGAATCACCCAACTTCATTATGGTGCCTTTTCCGTATGATTTTTCCAGCTTATCCAGCGTAAGCTGTAGTGCTTTTAACTTATCTGCGTTGCTCATCTTAAATTATATCTTCAGCAAAAATAATAATTAATTTAATAAATGCTAATTTTTTTAGTAAAAATTTATGTTTATTTCGTGGTTCTCTCAAAGCTAATTATTGTTGCAGACAAATAACTAAAATAAATTTCCACAAAAACTTGCGCAACCGAATGGCTGCATGTATATTTGCAATCAAACGGTTGCAAATTATGATAAGACGAGATATTTTCCAGGCAATAGCCGATCCTACCCGCAGGGCAATACTGGCTCTGCTGGCACTACAGGCCATGACGCCCAATGCCCTTGCCGAGCATTTTAACAGCAGCAGGCAGGCGGTATCAAAACATATTAAAATATTAACCGAGTGCGAGGTTGTTAAGCAGCAACAAACCGGGCGCGAAATTTATTATCACTTTAACCCCAAAAAAATGAAAGAGATAGACGTATGGTTGGAACAGTTTAAGAAACAATGGGAAGACCGCTTTGATCAATTAGATAACTTATTAGGATAACCTGTAAAAACAAATAGCTATGGCAAATTATGAAACCGTGGTAGAGAAAGACCTACCCAACAAAACATTACATGTAGTAAGAGAATTTAAAGGCACAGTTGAGCGTGTTTGGGCCGCCTGGACACAAGCCGAACTGCTTGACCAATGGTGGGCACCGCGCCCATGGAAAGCCGTTACCCAGAGTATGGACTTTAAGCCGGGCGGCATATGGCTGTATTATATGCTCGGTCCTGAAGGTGAGCGCCACTATTGCCGGGTTGGCTTTACTGCTATTGATCCCGGTAAAAGCTTTAGCGCAACGAGCAATTTTTGCGATGAGAATGGCAATATTACCGATGGCATGCCAACAATGTACTGGAAAACAGATTTCAGCAGTACCGCTACAGGTTCAAAAGCTGATGTTAAATTAAGCTTTGAGACCGAGACAGCTTTAGAAACAATACTTCAAATGGGCTTTGAAGGCGGCTTCACTATGGCGCTTGGCAATCTGGACGAATTGCTGGAGGCTTAATATTAGATATAAGTTTATAAAGAGGTTGTTACGCAAACGTAGCAACCTCTTTTATTTAGCAGACGTCCAATCCATTTGCATTACGCATCATTTACTCATCAACAAAATCCAATCCCAGTCGGCCGGATCGCCTATACCTACACTGGGCGCATATAGCATTACGCTGATCTTTTTGTTTGCTTTTCGGTATTCTGCTACAATCTGTAGCTTTGATACAGCACTCCATATAGTTTCAAAATTTGGGGCTGTACCACCACCGGATTGACCCATAACAGGCTTAAAGGCTGAATTACCAGGATAAGGAAGTTCTCCGTTCAGCGTTTGGTAGCTGCCGGATGGATTTAAGGCGGCGGGGTGACTCATTGCTCCTTTGCCCATCCAGACGATAGTACCTTTAAAAAGCAATTCATTGCCGGGTTTGTGGTAAAGTGCCATCCCGCCAAAATCGCCGGGAGCCTGGTAGTCCACTTTCAGCGGAATGGTATCCGCGTTGGGCAAGGTTGAGTTTACTTTTTGTTCTACTCCTCCTTCAAACTTAAGTGTTTGATAGTCTACTTTTAAAAGCAAAATGGAACCCGATTTGTTGATATCGTCCTGCTTACATCCGCATAGCATTATAAGCGCAGACAGGGTTAGTATAAGGTTTTTCATGTTTTTATGAACTTATACTAAATAATACGGATCAAACAGAAGGAACGCTACATGTCTCAAAAATAAAGTGGAACAGGGGCTTAACGATAATGAGCCACAGGCGCACTAATGTATAGTGCACCTGTGGCTCATTATCATTGATTTAATAAAAGAGGGTTCCTCTCAATTATTTTTTGCCGTTATCTTATCACTAATTCTAAAGTAGTCGAAATCAACATAGCCGCCGGTTGTTTTGGTAGCATAGTTAAACAGGCCAAAGCGGTAGCCCATAAAATGCGGCAGCGTGTACGACATTTTTAGCTCATTGCCAATCGGCGTCCATACTTTGCCGTCAAGGCTGTAATATAACCAGGCCTTATCGGTTTTATTGGTGAAATCGCAGTCGGCTTTAAAGTAAACCACTTTTTGAGTGATAGGAATATTAGCGGCTTCAACTTCTTTTGCACCTTGTCCATCGCCAACTACAATAGATTTACCGGCAGCGGTTGCTTTTACGCCTACCCATTCGTATTTCTTTTGTAGTAATAATAATCCGGCATAATCGCCATCCTTCATGTTGGATACATCAACAGAGGTTATGCCCGATGATGTTGGTCCGAATGTGCGTTGTGTCAGCGTATTGCGCGCCTGCAGTACGCCATTACTGTCTACACGGCCCGTGGTTAATCTTAAGTAACCCGGACGTTTTGTAACCGACCAAAGGTCGTTAACCGGGTTGTGGTTCCATTGCCAAACCAGTGGTAAGGCCGGTTCACCTTTTTTACGGGTAAATTCGTCGCTATTAACCAGGCCCGGTATTAAGCCTTTGCTTGCCGGCAAATTGAGTTTTGCCGGGAATTTGCCGTTATCGCCAATAACAGGCCAGCCGTTTTCCCATTTTACAGGAAGTATATACGGCGCACGGCCAACTGATCCATAATCACGGAACAGGTAGGCGAACCATTCTCCCTTTGCATTATCTATCAGGCTGCCCTGAGCTACGCCCAGATCCTGAAAACCCAATTTACCCTCCCAGGGGCCGGTTAGTTTATCCGCACGATGCATTACTACAGTACGCATACCGCCACGTGGCCAGGTAATATTAAACAGGTAGTATTTGCCATCGTGCTTTAAAAGCTGTGAACCCTCGGCTTGTAGCTGCATACTGGGTCCGGCAGGGAGACTTGCGTTTTGTATCACTATTTGCTGGGTTTCCGGCTTTATCCCCGAAAGATCATCTTTCAACTCTACCAATGTTATTTTACCGGCGTTATATGCCATGTAGATCTTTCCGTCATCATCAAAAAACAAAGAATGGTCATGCAACGATGGTTTGAAAGAATGCTCTACCCAAGGACCTTTTTCAATATTTTTAGTAGTGAAAATATAGGTTTTACCCGTAGTGCTCGAAAAAGTTGTTACATAAAACGTTCCATTATGAAAGCGTAAACTGCTTGCCCATGATCCTTTACCATAGGCGTTTTTCTTACCAATCAGGTTAAGGTCATCGTTCTCGCCTAATGTCTGATAAACATAGCCAACCATTTGCCAGTTTACCAGGTCCTTTGATTTCATGATAGGCAAACCGGGGTTCATGTGCATGGTTGTGCTGCTCATGTAATAGGTATCGCCAACACGTATCATAGCCAGATCGGGTACATCAGCATACACTACCGGCAAGGGTTCAGGGGCGTTTTGGGCAACTGATGTTTGTGAGCCCACAAAAGCCATTACCACGCCTAAGGTAAGGCACTTAAAAAAGGTGTTCATATCGGTTTATTATTTTTGTATGGTTTCAGGCAAGCCAAAAATGGTTAAACCCGCTTAAAAATCAGTAAGTTCTATTATCTTATTGGTCCAGTATTGTTAACTTATAGTTGGAATATTTGTTGCATAGGCAGCCACTTTTCGCCTGGTTTAGCCCAAGGCAAAGCTTGTTGAAATTTCCACATCAGCTGCTCCCATTCCTGTACCTTTGGATTCGTCGCATCCATCTTTGCTTTTTGTTCAGCCGAGTATTCATCGGTTACTTCCATTATCATAAACAAACGATTGCCGATACGATATATTTCCATCGCGGTTATATGCGCGTCTAAAATGCTTTTCCTTATCTCGGGCCAGGCGTTTTCGGCCTTATGCCAGTGTTCGTATTCAGCAATTAATTCCTCGTCGTCTACCAGATCAAGGGCAAAGCAAAATCGTTCCATAATTTTGTATATGTAGATAAATTAAATTCTGTTTGTGCAGTTTGATAATTTATCGGATGCTAAATAATAAACAACATTTAAATAAAAAGCTCCGTCACTAAATTAATACTACCATAGGTTTTGAAGTGTCGAATATCCTATATAATTTCGAGAAAATTAAATGTAAAAAGTACATTTAAAAAAATCCCACTATGAAACTTCACTTTTTTGCTGCCGCGCTGGCGCTTGCTTGCTTTTGCGGTACCGCCAATGCGCAAAACACAAAATTAACGCTCGATCTTACAAAACCCGGCGCAACGGTTAGTCCGATGCTATACGGATTGATGACCGAAGAGATCAATTACGCGTACGATGGCGGCCTATATGCCGAACTGATACGCAACAGGATATTCAAAAATAACCCCGCAAAGCCGGATGGCTGGAGCATGGTAACCGAGGGCGATGCAAAAGCTGCCATCCAGTTAATTGGGGCTAACCCACAAAATGTACCTAATAATGAGCGCGGCCATGCTATAAATGACGCCCTAACAACTTGCTTAAGATTAACTGTTGAACAACCCGGCACACGTGCAGGTATTGCCAACTCGGGTTATTGGGGAATACCGGTTAAACCAAGTACTACCTATAGCGCCTCTTTTTACATAAAGGGAGCCGGGCAGGCACCGCCGCCCGCGCGCGGTGGTAATCGCCCTCCGCAAGCTAATGCTGTACCGATACCTGTAATCGAAAACAATACCGCCGGCCCAATCACAGTAAGCCTGGAAAGCAACGACGGTAAAACCGTGTATGCTTCGGGAACGATCAACATGGAGAAAACGCCCTACTGGAAAAAATATGCCCTTAAGCTGACTACCCAGGCAGGTATAACGCCAACTAAGGATGCGCATTTTGTGATATCAACCAACCGTACCGGCTTATATTATTTTAACCTGGTATCGTTGTTCCCGCCTACTTATGGTGACAGACCGAACGGCAGCAGGACAGACCTGATGCAATTACTGGTGGATATGAAGCCGGCGTTTTTACGTTTCCCGGGGGGTAACTATCTGGAAGGGCCATACCTTGCCGACCGTTTTCCGTGGAAAACAACATTGGGTCCGTTGGAGCAAAGGCCGGGTCACCCGGGCAGCTGGGGTTACCGCGCTACAGATGGTTTAGGTTTATATGAATTTTTAGGCTGGTGCGAAGATGCGCACATGGAACCTCTGTTAGGTGTTTATGCCGGCTACTCGCTTAATGGGGACCATGTGGATGCAGGGCCTTTGTTAGTACCTTATATTGACGAAGCTTTAGAAGAAATAGAATACATTATCGGCGATGCCAAAACCACCAAATGGGGCGCGCAACGTGCAAAGGATGGTCACCCTGCACCGTTTAAACTTCACTATGTGGAAGTTGGTAACGAGGATTGGTTTGACCGCTCAGGTTCATACGATGGCAGGTTTAACCAGTTCAGGGCAGCTATCAACAAAAAATATCCGCAGTTAAAAGTGATATCAACCATAGCCAGCAAGGTATATCCAACCCAAAAAGTAACAAGCGGCCCGCCGATTGATATGGAGGATGAGCATTACTACCAAAACTCATGGCAGATGCAGGAAGATGCGTTTAAATATGATAATTACGATCGTACAAAAGGGCCTAAAATATTTGTAGGCGAATGGGCCACGCGCGAGGGATCGCCAACCACCAACCTGATATCTGCTTTGGGCGATGCCGCGTTTATGACGGGTATGGAGCGAAACAGCGATGTTGTACTGATGTCGTGCTTTGCGCCTTTGTTTGTTAACGTTAACCCACGTAACGAAGCTACAGGCGAACCCTCAGGGATGCAGTGGGCTTCGGATTTGATCGGTCATGACGCGCTTACAAGTTATGGCTCGCCATCCTATTATGTTCAATCCATGTTCAACAATAACATTGGCAATAAGATAGTACCGGTAAGCGTACAAAATCTGCCTATGTTGCATATTGATACCGCAGCGCTTAACAAGAACCTGCCACCACAGCAACGCCGCGGCAGACAGCAAAAACCGGAGCGCCCTTCACTATATTATGTTGCTACAAAAGACAGCAAAACGGGTACTGTTTATCTTAAAGTGGTAAACGTTGCCGATCATGCCGAGAATGTTACGCTGGATCTGAAAGGTGTGGGTGCAGTTGCTTCAACCGGAACATTAATCGAGCTTAAAGGGGATAAACCGGAGTCAACAAATTCAATAACAGATCCCAAACATATAGTGCCTGTAACGACCAACTTAACGGGTGTAGGCAAATCGTTCTCGCATACCTTTAGTCCGTATTCTG
>CAMLFI010000033.1 GCA_946479225.1 uncultured Mucilaginibacter sp.
GCCGGCTGGCCACCTGCTATCAGGGCTGATTATTTGGCATGGTTAAAGGCAGCCGCTAAAGACAAAAAAATAAAATTACCTGTTGCAAAAGCTCAGGTTGACGAAATAATTGCTGCCAGCGAAGTAGCTAACGTACACTAAATTGTAACCAACAAACACTAATTAAAATAAATTAATCATGTCAACACAACAAAATAGGCGTTCATTCTTAACTAAAGCCGGTGTAGGTGCCGCTGCTTTAGCCTCAACGCCATTGATCCAAACTTTTGGAAAAGGCTTAGAGGACGCCAAAGAAAGAACCTCTATGATGTCAGCACCTTCTGACCTTAGAATAACCGCAGTTAAAGTTGCTTACACCAGAATGGGCGGTATGTTCGTAAAATTAGAAACTAATCAGGGCATTGTAGGCTGGGGCGAATCTGTAGATGCCAGCGCAGGCAGCTATTATTTGCTTAAGCGTATGGCCGGTAGCTTAACCAGAACTCAAAACCCGTTAAGACCAAATGTAATTTTCGAACAAATTCGTAAAGGTGGTGTTTTTGGTGGCGCACAGGCCGGTACTTATGTTGCTACTTTAACAGCTCTTGAATGTGCTTTGTGGGATTTAACCGGTAAAGCATTGGGTTTACCTATATGGCAGTTGATGGGTGGTAAATTCCGCGACAAAGTGCGCGTTTACTGCGATACCGAGTTTTATGCTGTAGGTGGCAAAACTCCGGAATCTTTTGCTAAAGCAGCACAAGACGTAGTTAATCGTGGTTACACAGCAATTAAATTTGACCTTGATGAGGCCAATGACCCCAATAAATGGGACCGTACTAACTGGACCGCCAGCCAAATGGAAATTGATAGAATGGTTAACTCTGTAGCTGCTGCCAGGAAACAAGTAGGTAATAAAATTGATATTTGCTGCGATATGCACGGCCGTTATGACGCGCCTACCGCGCGTAAAGCTGCTAAAGCCTTAGAGCCTTACAACCTGATGTGGTTAGAAGAACCTATCCCTGCAGATAACCCTGAAGTGTATAAAACCATCAGCAACGAAACCAGTACACCTATTTGTTGTGGCGAGAACGTTTACCTTACTTATGGCTTTACACGTTTGCTATCTGAAGCTATGGTTGATATTATTATGCCCGACCTGCAAAAATGCGGTGGCTTAGGCGAAGGTCAGCGTATTGCTGCATTAGCTAACGCTTACTACACACCATTCTCTCCGCACATGGTGGGTACCATGGTTGGTGCTATGGCTTCTGCACACGTATGTGCTGCCGTGCCTAACTTCCAAATATTAGAGTGGCAAACAAAAAGCGATACTGATCAAGAGTGGAAAGACATGGTTATTTACGACAAACCATTTATTGAAAAAGGCTTCATGACTGTATCTGACAAGCCGGGTATTGGTGTGGATGTTAATGAAGAAGGAATGAAAAAATACGCTGTTCAAGGCGTACCTTACTTTGCATAATATACCTGTTAGCACTTTATAGTGTTAACCAATAATAAAAGGGCCGATCTGAGTAAAATCAGGTTGGCCTTTTTTGCTTTAAAGCAAACGTGCGGATCTATGAAAGCTGCAAATTTGTTCCGGCGGAACAACTGGTTGGTAGAAAAATAGAATAGATGCTCTTTGTTAGCGTTCCATAGGAACGCCTGGTACTGTTTCGGTTCATTAAAGATATATGTTACCCAGCCTCAATAAGCGATACTTATAAATGTAGCTACAGGTTCTATTTATTCTTATAGTAAGGTATTAATCTTATAATACATCTATATTTAGCGAACCTTATTTATTAACCATGCCATTTGAAAATCTCTTTTCTGAAGCATTTGATACCTTTAAAGTATTTGAGAATTTAACGTGTAGTATTTTTACTAAGCAACTTCCGGACACGCCAAAAACATTCTGGCAAATTTTAAACCATCTAATTATCTGGCAAGAAAATCAAATATCACTACTAACAGATGATAAGCTTACCAAATCAATAACGGAATTAGAAACCTGGATTGAAGCAGAACAACCAACGGACCAGGCCGACATAGATAATGCTGTTTCAATTTTCAACGCGCAATTGCAAACCATAAAAGCAATACCCTCTATCTTATCATCACAACATGCAGATGTTCGGTTTAAGCTTAAAAAGTTACTGGATATGTCCAATCATTTGTCTTTCCATTTAGGCGAAATAATTTTGATGAGAAGACAATGCAAAACTTTTCCGATGCCTGAGGAAATGAAATTGTTTCTTGCATCGCAGTAAATCATATCATGATGTAATTCTTTCAGTCCGCCTGCATATTGACTCACCCGACTTTGCTGCGCTCGTCACCCTCTCTGCGCAAGCGCAAAGAGGGGTTGTTAGTTTAAATCTTTTCTTCCCTCTTTCCGCCAAAGGCGGAGAGAGGGTGACGAGCGCAGCAAAGTCGGGTGAGTAAAATATCCCGCGTGCTATTACAATTCGCCTCACCCGGAAATGCCCTGCCAACTAATAAAAAGGATAGTGTTTTCTTTTTTGAACCATTATTTGTAATATTGATTACCAATTTTAAATACGATCTATGGACTCTCGCAGAAATTTCTTACAGAAGCTTGGCCTGTCGGCCCTTGCTATAAATTTGGCCCCCGTAACCGGTTGGGCAAAAGGCAAACCCGAAATAAGCAACACGCCCTATGATGGCCCGGTTTTACGCGTAGCGATAATGGGCATAGGCGTCTACGGTAATATCGTTGCCAGCGCGCTTGTAGCAAGCACAAAGGCCAAACTGGTTGGTGTTATCAGCGGTTCGCCGGCCAAGGTTAAAGACTGGCAGACTAAATACGGCATACCCGACAAAAACGTATACAACTATGATAACTTTGAGGATATAAAGAACAACCCCGATATAGATTGCATATATGTAATTGTGCCTAACTTTTTGCATAAACCTTATGTACTAAGGGCGGCAAAAACCGGTAAACATGTAATTAGCGAAAAGCCACTTGGCCTAAACGCTAAAGAGAGCCAGGAAATAGTTGATGGTTGTAAAAAAGCGGGTGTTAAATTACTGGTAGGTTACCGCATGCACTTTGAACCTAAAAATCTGGAAATAATTGCCATGCGCAATGCAGGCGACTTCGGAAAAATAAAATACTTTACAGGCAATGGTGGCTTCAGATCAGGCGATCCTAACCAATGGCGCTTAGATCCGGTCAAATCAGGCGGTGGTTCAATGATGGATATTGGCATTTACGCGGTAAACGGAGCACGTTATATGGTGGGCGAAGAACCGATATGGGTTACCGCGCAGGAAGTAAAGACCGATCCCGTTAAATTTAAACCGGGTATTGACGAATCCATAATGTTCCAAATGGGTTTTCCAAGCGGCGCTATTGCATCGTGTCTTTCTACCTACGCAATGAACGGTGTTGACCGCTTTTTGCTGATTGGCGAAAGAGGGTGGGCCGAACTGAACCCGGCCAATGGCTACGGCCCGTTAAAGGGCAAAACAAACAAAGGCGAATTAAAGGCCATATCGCCACCTAAACAACAAACCCTGCAAATGGACGAAATGGCCGGCATATTTTTAGAAGGCAAAACCCCAATTGTACCTGTTGACGGCGAAGAGGCGGTTAAAGACGCTAAAATAATTGACGCTATATACGAAGCAGTAAAAACAGGAAAGAAAGTTCCGTTAAAGCTGGTGTAAAAAAACTTACGTATTTATATAAAGAGCGATGGTTTAAATCCATCGCTCTTTATGTTATAAAACACCACAAGCTATACAATATTAACCTTTTTCACTCGCAATGAACCTAACCAAATTATCTCACGCTATTTTGTTTGCGTTTATATTTATGCTGAGCTTCGGCTCGTTAAAAGCGCAGAAGCTGGCAAATAAACAATTGATTGGCATAAGGCCGCCCGCTAAGCTAAGGATTGATGGCAAACCAACCGAGTGGAATGATCAATACCAGGCGTATAATAGTGCTACCGAGATCTATTACAGCATTACCAATACAGATAGCACACTTACCTTGGTAGTGCATGTCGTAAAGCCGAACGTAATTCAAAAAGTACTGGAGAACGGAATAACCTTCAGCATTCTGAAAAATAAGAAGGCTAAAAACACCACCGACGTTAAACTACTCTTTCCGTCGTTAAGATTTGACGATAGCTGGAAAATAATGAATGGTGCCGGCTTACCGATAACGGGCTTTAAGCAACTACAGGGTGCGCCAAAAATGGCGGGGGATCTTGATGTTGTACTAGGATCGCAAAAAGAGTATTCGCTGGCCGGCGCCAATAAACAACTAGCAACAACCATAAAAGAAATAAGATTTTTGGGCATTGAAGCTATTAAAGATACTGTTCCGGGTATTACGCCAAATTCACCTTATTACCGCAATTTTTCATTACAAAATGATGGATATAAATACATCTCCATATACAATGAGGATGATATATTGGCGGCAATACAGTTCGACGACAAGAAAGAATTAACATACGAATTATCGTTCCCTATCAGGTACGTCAAAAGCAACATCTTAAATGGAGCCTTTAACTATGATATTACCATTAACGCCCGCGATTATTCACGGCCAGGCGTGGTTGTATTCTATGAGCCGCCACCAAACAAAGGGATATCATTCCCTGAACTGTTTAGTGCAACCAATGTTGAAGGCGAGTACACCTTAGCTAAGTAGAAGGTACTTTAAGTTACCTGGGGGAGTTTGGCTAATGTCTAACATCTACCTTTCAGCTTTTACCTTTAACCTCGCTCCCATCATCCTGCTAAAAAACTCAGGTGTAACGCCTATGTACGATGCTATATCCTTTTTAGGGAGATTATTGATCAATGTTGGATAACGCTTGCAAAAGTTGTTATACCGTTCTTCGGCAGTAAGGCTCAGGTTATCCATCAAACGCTGCTGATAGGCAACCAGTGAGTTCTCTGTTATGATCCTGAAAAAACGCTCAAATTTGGGTATTTCATGGAAGAGCAGGTCTTGCTTTATTTTCGATAATAACAAAACTTCAGATGGCTCAGGTGCCTCAATGTATAAAGTGCCCGGCCGCTGACTTATCAGGCTGTACATATCAGCTATCCACCAGCCTACCGGGGCAAAGTTTAAAACGTGTTCCTGCCCATGCTCGTCAACAGTATAACCCCGCAAACAACCGCCTATTACAAAAGCCGAATACTTGCAAACTTCGCCCTCTTTTAGTAAAAATTGCTTGCGGTTTAATTGCTTTGGATGCAGTAAGCTGATGAAGTAAGCCTGCTCCTCCTCAGTAAGGTTGATGTGCTTGCCAATGCTCTTTAAAATGGTATCAGTTAACATTAATACTATATGATTGAAGAAGCAATATAGCTATTAGTGGGCGATTGTGATAAGAGCAATTAAAACAGGGCTTTTAATCAAAAAGTGTTGCCAAATTTGCAACACTTTTTGATTACTTTTCAATTAATTGATAATGAAGCATTTATGCCTAATCTACAGCTAACATTCCTAACGAATAAGTCTGTTGCAAAGTGTTGCAGGCAAAAATAGTAAAATATTATAAATCAGTTATTTACACAAAGCAACTGTTGCAAGTGTTGCATTTGTTGCATGTATTTTCTGCAACACCTGCTTTTATTTAAACACCAATTCCGTTGCTAATTCTATCTCATCCGGCGATATACTGTGGGGCTTACCGGGATAAACCTGCAACGTCACATCGGCACCTAAGCCTTTTAATATCTCAACTGATTCCTCTACCCTGCCTAGCGGCACATGTGGGTCCTGGTCGCCGGTGGTTATTAGGATGAGGGTACCGCTGAAATCACCCTGGTAGCGCTTTGTAATCAGCTCCTGCCCTATCAATCCCCCGGTAAAAGCAACCGCACCGCCGTAACGCTTAGCGTTTCTGCCAACATACTCCAGCGTTAAACAAGCCCCCTGCGAAAAGCCGAGGAAGTAAATCCTATCGGCACTTATCCCATCCGCTTCAATCTGCTTAACCAAATAGTCAATACTCCCAATCGCTGAGTCAAGGGCCGGTTGATTTTGCTCTTCGGGTACCATAAAGCTGTATGGATACCAGCTGCTATTGGTTGCCTGCGGCGCATAAATGGCCGCGTCATTCAGCTTAAACAGTTTAGCCAACCTAATGATATCAGCGGCGCTGCCGCCCCTGCCATGCAGCATAACAAGGGCGGTTTTAGCTTGCTGCACCGGCGTACCGGCGCTTATGTATTTATTATCGTGTGTGTACATCTCAATCTAATTTTGGTAATACGGCCTCAATCTCGTCACGGCGTGACTCGTATTGTGCGGGCAGTTTCAAATGGCTGCCTAACTCGGCAACAGGCTCATCCACATCAAAGCCGGGGTTGTCGGTAGCAATCTCAAACAACACACCACCCGGCTCGCGGAAGTATAGTGAATAGAAGTAGTTACGGTCTATCTTCTCTGTAATGTGCAAACCCAAAGCTACTATCTTATCCCTAAACTGCATTAACACTTCCTCATTCTCAACCCTAAATGCCACATGGTGTACACTACCACCCGCAACATGCCCGGCAACTTCGCCAGCCACCTCAACCAGATCTACAATGTTGGCAGTATCAACAGCATCGGTTATAAACCGGTAGCGGTTAACATTTTGCTCCAATAAGCGGTAACCGAAAACGCTGGTTAAAATATCGGCAGTCGGCTGTATTTTATTAGTGGTTATTGTGATGCTGTAAAAACCCTTTAAAGCGTGCTCTGCCTTGATCTCGTCGGTTTCCCAACCTTTGCGGTTGTCATTGGCTTTGGCTTCAATCAGCTCCAACTTTAAACCATCCAGATCTAAAAAAGTAAGATATTTCTCGCCAAACTTCTCGGCCACCTTGTTATAGATCACGTTGTGAGTCTCAAACCGTTGTTGCCAAAAATCAAGACTGCCAGTGGGTACGGCGTAACCAATCTCGGTAGCCTGCCTTGCGCCGCGCCTGCCCTGCATTATATTGGCCCAAGGGAAGAAAGTAAGTATTGTGCCGGGAGTACCGTACTCATCTCCGTAGTAAAAGTGGTAGGTTTCAGGGTCGTCAAAGTTCACGGTTTTTTTAACCATGCGTAAACCTAAAACTTTGGTATAGAAATCAAAATTACGTTTGGCATTGCCAGCTATAGCTGTTATGTGGTGAATGCCGTTTATAGTATTTTTCATGATGCGTTTTGTTTTATAGTGATTGTTCCTTAATTATTACACCACAAATTTACCCTGCATTTCACCGATGCCACTTGATGTAGGTCAAGAAATGATTCCATTATAAAGTCACTATCGTGAGCAGTGAAATTATATTGTCGAAATAGGAACATCCGGTGATCAATTTTCGTATTGAGCTATATAAACCTAATTTCCGATACCTTTCTTCTGAAAAGGAGATTAAACCTTAATTATATGACAAGTGTAGCAATAGTTGACAGACAAGCAGGGCAGAGATTTTTAATGTGCAAGATTCTGACCGAATGTGAAAAATTCCAATTTAAAGTAGTTTCCGAAGCCACCAGCATTGAAAAACTTGGCCAACACATCAAAGAAGTCCAGCCAGACATTGTTCTAATGGAGTTTGAAGAACAAACATTTGGCGAAATGATGCATTTTCACACTGTTTGCCCAAAAACAGAATTGATTGTTTACAGCAATTCTTACAACTATAATACCGTTAGGAAGGCATTTGAGGCAGGGGCCGTTAGCTTTCTATTAAAAGAGAATTACATTAACGAACTTATTGAAAGTGTAGGTTACACCTTACAGGGCGGGTCATTTATAAGCCCTGCTATAACCCGCGGACTTGTAATGCACACCATTGTAAAATCTACCGAAGTGGATAGCTTAAGCGGGCGCGAACGCCTTGTTATTGACGAGATATTGGAGGGTTTAAGTTATAAGCTGATTGGTTACAAACACAACCTTTCTTTGGATACTGTAAGGCAGTATATAAAACGTGCTTATAGAAAATTACACATCAATAGCAAGGGTGAGCTTATGGCCAAAATGCGTTAAAAAGTAACCTTTTTATGTGACACACAACCCGCTTAAATTACTCGTATAACCTGTACTGAAAGGTTAAATTCATGTAATGTTTTATAAATTACTAATCGGGTTAATTTTGAGCTGCTGTTTTTTAAAGACTTCTGTTTTTGCGCAAATAAGACCCGATGTAGTTTACCGTTTCGCTACCGACACTACCAATATTCAACCCGGCGTTACTTTTGGCAACAGCTTGCAGATAACAAACTTCAGCAATAAAACTATCTTATTAACCCAATCTAACAACGCTGCGCATTTGCCTGCAGGCTTGCTTAATTTGCCCGACAGCATTGTGTTATCGCCGGGGCAGCACCGCACCTATGCGGTAAAATATATAGCAGATAAATATACCATAACAAGCAATATTCAACCATTCAAGCTGTTTCTCACTTCTGCAGAAAAAGATATAACTATTTCACCATCTGCAAGCTTCGTTACCCGCGTTACTGAAAACAACGACCTCATAGTCGGTCTTGATGAACCCGAGGTTTATTTTAACAGCGTCACAGGTCAGGCGCAATTTAATATCCATTGTATAAATCCTGGCTTGGGTGCGTTATCGTTCAGTTTGTTGGCTTCGTCGTCTACGCCGGATATGGAGATCATAGCACCTCAACAGATCATCGAATTGGGCTCGTCAGAAAGGCGGACTTTTACGTTTATAGTTAGGGTAAATAAAAAATTAAGGAGCAGTGGTGATGAGCGGGTGCTGGTTACTGCTGTTGGAGCAAACGGACGCACGCTTAGTGCCCTTACGGTTAGACTTGTAGCAATAGGCAGCGACAGGCGCATTGGCGGCAATAACTATCTTTTCTCGCCGGCTTACAGCAAAATAAGTGGGTTTAGATATATAAAATTTGGCGAAAATTTTTCCACCTACGAAATGTGGGGGCAAGGATTAATAAACGATATAGGTAAAACAACTTTAAACTACAGTTATAATATTGATTACTACCAGCAGCAACGCACTTTGGGTATTTATAATACTACCTTAAATTATCAACAAAAAAAATGGGGGCTTAAAGCAGGAAACGTCAATGAAAATTTGGACCTACCGCTTAATGGCCGCGGTGTTGTGGGTACCGCCCGGTTTGACGAAAACCGCGAAGTAAATATGTATTTGGTACAAAACCAGTTTATGCTTTTTAATGGCCTTATCAACAGCGCGCCGGCTCCAACTACCTTAGCCGCCAGCTATCAATACACCCGATCTGCACGCAATAATTACCGGATACTATTCGCAACAACAAGCAACCCGTATTTTGGGCTTGATCAGCGCCAGTTATCGGGATTTTTCAACACAACGTCAGGCGAAAATATAGCAATTAGTTTAGAAGGCGGCTTAAGCCTTGAAGGCTATCGCCATGCAAGCCGACCGTCACAAAAAGGATTTGCACTGGGTGCCAATTACAACCTTGAAAAGAAAAAGTATTCGCTTTCACTTAACAATTACTACGCATCCCCCTACTATACCGGACTGCGCAGGGGATTGATACAGAGTCAGTCACGCTTTTCGATCCGCACCAGCAACAACAGTTTATTTTCTGTTTCGGCTAATATCTATTCAAACAGAGCCGCTACGCCTTACCAAACAGATGATGTTTTTTTCAGGCGTAACCAAAAAAATACTGTAAACACGTTTCAACTTGGTTTTAACACAGTATCACGGCGCATAAACTGGGGCATATCTCCTTACTTTATGTATCAGTCCCTGCAGGGCGTTAGCATCTTTGATATTAATGGTACTAACAAGCAGTGGTCCTCATCGGCAGCACGTTTGTCTGCCACTTTGAGCTTTAACGCAAATGCAAACACATTTTCGTTAAATACCGATTATGGTTATGTTTTCAAAAACAGTTCGGGCAGGGTGACCAGCCCGTTTCACTCAATGCGAATAAACGCAAATTGGAGTAACCGCTATGTTGGTGTTATGGGATTTGTTCAATTAAATCCTTTCTATCTTACTGATCTTATCTCGCTTTCTCCGGAAGGTAAATACACGCAGTATTCTGTAGGGCCAAATATCCATTTCACAACCCTCCAAAACAAATTTACGCTACAGGGTAACATAATGTACAACTATTACAGCGTAAGCCGAACCAAAAACCTATCGACTAATATAAATATGCAGTATGCGCTGCGTGGAAACTATGTTCTAACTGCCGACATTTTTAGCTCAAAGGTAAGCCAATATGGCATTTACGATCCTGTTAATAACGCTCAGCTACCCGAAAGTCGTTTTTCAACCTCCCAACTTCGCCTGGGTGTTGAAAAACGTTTTGGCCGTTCAATTAACAATAACGGCAAAACACTTGAACTAGCCTATTACGATGATGCTAATAACAATGGTGTAAAAGACAAAAACGAAAGCAGTATAGGTGGTGTTATGGTATCGTTGAATGGTGAAGTTGCTCAAACAAATGATAAAGGGGTTGTTAAATTCACCAATTTAAGACCTGAAAGCTATAGTGTAAATATTACCAACAATCAGGGATGGACCATGGCCGATCCGTTGACCATACTTATGGCACATAACCAAAAATTTACTGTACCGTTGGTTAAAACTAAACCCATTAAAGGGATGCTGATAGCTGAAAAAGGTTTCGACCAAAACGTGCTTAACCTATCGGGAGTTAATATAGTCGCTGAAAATAATAACGGAAAAATTTACAACACACTTACCGATGAAAGAGGACAGTTTTGCTTTTACCTGCCTCAGGGCTTCTACACCATTACCGTAAACACTGTGAAACTTCCATTCTCAGTATCAGATCAACCCCAAAAAGTTGATACAGAACATGGCGAAAATGAGATGATAATTTTTAAATGCAAAGACAGCCGGCGACGCGTATTGGTGTCTGAATTTTGATCAAAGGGCGACAAAAGAATAAGTAACAGTAGTGGTGTAAGTCCCGGCCGGCTTACCCAATAATAGCGGCACTTTACTTGCTGGTATGCGATACTGAATATTCACTTGCCGGTCAATTTGAGGATCTGCGTTACTGATAAGTAGTTGTGGAGATGCAGAAAGTTCAACAGCCGAAACACCTGCTTGTCCACTCATGGGTTCAATCTTCACAACCGATACCGGAATTTGGTTAGCGCCTGAAGTAAAATTAGCGCTTTGAGCCTTAACATAAACATCGTAAGGCGTGGTTTTACTCAAAGTAATATGACCCGAAATTTGCTTTACCACTCCTGTGGCTACGTCCGTTTGATTTTGGAAAGCAATATTAACACTGGGCTGAGAAAGTGCTATTTCATACATATCGTCAATAACAACATCAAACTGGGAGTTTACCGAACTTTGCAACGACGATCCGCTCCAGGTGTAAATTAAAGGTACACTGTAAGTCCCGGCTGTTACAAAGGCCGACTTTAAATTAGCGCTGCTAATACTAAAGTTTACATTATGAGTTACATTGTTATTGGTGGGCACTGCTGCCCCTCCCAATGGAGTTAATTCCTGATTTGTTGAAGAAAGGTTAACCTGCGTAGTAGCTGTTTGATTGGTAAGCACAGCTGCTGCCAATGAAACGTTAGCTTGCGGAATAGAATTATATAAAGTACTGCTTGAAAAGCTAAACTGCGAAGCAGTTGTACGCAACTTTAACAGGTAAGTAAGTGTGGTTGAAAAGCTTATAGATTGATTAAGATTAGCGCCACCACTTCTAAAGTAGTTTAAATTGTCGATATGAATTACAGATGGGCCAATGCTTGCCTGTGGTTGCAAAAAAGAAGGAACAATTATATTAAGATCTTGAATTTGGGGCGATATAGCTCCACTTAAAGCACCTATCGGGCTGGTTCTTAGTTGAAACGGAGTTGTGTATGTACCGGCGCACCATGTTTGTGCACCGGTAACAATACGGTAATCCATTATAACAGTACCAGGTAAAACACTTGCAAGTGAAGTATAAGTGGTTTGATAAGTTGTACTTAAAACCGCTTCCTGACTTGATGTTAGCAAGGCTACCCCGCCGATGCTATTTAACCTGAAATTGGCAACATTTAACGCAGCCGTGGTAGAACTTGTGCTGTTGCTAAACTGACCATTGTTTGACCGGCCGGCAATAACAGGTATCAGGCCAATTATAGGCGTGTAAAAACCCGTTGTTGCCTGCACCGAGTAGTTTGAACGGGCTACAATGTTACTTGCAGGCAGCGTGATATTAACTTGCGCGAACGAGGTTAAATAAAATACTGAGGCAATAAAGGTGCTAAGGATATGTAATTTGTTTCTTTGCAACTTTCAAATCATTAGATGAACCGGAATCTACAATAGCCACAACCATATACTGTCCGTGCAAATTGGCAGGCAGCTCTGCAGGTACCCATTGATCAGCCTTGGGAAGCATGGCTATAGGCCTCGTTTTTAGCTTCAGCTCCTCCCCTGTCACTGCGTTCGTAATTTCAAACCTTACGTTGGCGTCTACAAAAGATGCACCTTGATTTACTATTTTTACAGCTACATTTCTAACAGTATCTTTTCC
>CAMLFI010000034.1 GCA_946479225.1 uncultured Mucilaginibacter sp.
CTACCAGGCTTTACCAATGGATGAATGTTGAAAAACAAAAACTTACGCGTCCCTTTAACTGTGCCATTGGCATAAACAATATATGCTCCGCGCTTTAAAGCCTTAGCAGAGTAGCCGCCTGAATTAAGGACATACCCTTTAAATGATTTGCCTTTTTCATAAACTACGGCGCTAGGGTAAAGCACTTCGCCATTAACTCTAACTATCTGCTGCTTTTTTGGAATCCGAAGAACATCACCATTTTCTAATATTATATCGTCGCCGATGCCGGGTTTCTCCAATATTCGCCTCAGGTTAATTCCAATGTAATTGTTCCTTAATTGAGATGTATCGACACTAAGCGAATCTTTATCTTTTGCAGAGTAGGTTCTTTGAAACTGTCGTAAACGTGCATTTCGTTCGTTATTTAACGCGTTTGTATCGGTTTTGCTTCTATCTACGCCGAGCACCGCGGCATTATCGCGTTTTAAACTACTGCCATCTATATCAGCAGACATTGTTAAGCCACCCGCCCGTGCAAGAATATCAGATATTTTTTCATTTTTTTTCTGAATAGCATAAGGGCCGGGATATATTACCTCACCTTCTACTCGTACTATTTTTTGGGTTTCATAGCCCGGCAGACTGTATATTGATACGATATCAAAAGGCTTAAGTGTAAAACCCATCCCATCTTCCTGTAACCTACTGTTAACGTCTACCGTAAATACTTGCGCTACTACACTATTTATCACGCGAGGATCGCTATCAAATACTCGCCTGGAAACTTCAATTCGTTTTGCACTTGCACCCTCAGAAAACCCACCCGCTCTAACAATCAGATCGGCAACTTTCATACTATCTGCATAAGCAAAATCGCCGGGTTTTCTAACCTCGCCTTTTATGGAAACTTTATATCTATCACGCAAATCAAAAATTGATGACACTGTTATACTATCTTCCCGCTGCAGCAATATGTCAGAGGCTGGTTTGGTTAAAGCATCCTGGAGATTAAATGATATATACTGCGTTGTGTTATCCGGGTTAAGCCTTATTATCCCCGCCCTGCCTGTAAAAGCATCTTCCTTTAACCCACCAGCATTCTTTATAAGCTGAGCTGCCGTGAGTCCATTTTGCAATTCAAATTCGCCCGGCCTAAATACAGCACCTTTTATAACAACACGATTTTCATATCTATCCAAGATACGATCAATGTTAAATTTATCGCCCCGTTGAGGTTTGTAAGTATCGTATTCGCTTTCAACTTTGTCTGTTATCCTGTACTGCTGACCATTAACCTGCCTAACTTTAATACGAGATGTGTATGCCTGATCTGTAAATCCTCCGCTAAACTCAAGCAGGTTGCTCATTGTTTCATTGGGCTTCATCTCAAACAGTCCGGGAATCTTAACTTCGCCGACCAGTTGTACACGCGTTTTATATGGGGGAACCCGTACAACATCTTGATCTCGGAGAATAATATCATCCTTACTGCTGCCCTTTAACAGAAAATCGTAAAGGTCAAGCTTTCTGACCACTTTGCCGTTTCTAACCACTTCAATGTTACGATACGATCCTATATCATTGGGGCCGCCTGCGGCATCAAGAGCTACAAAAACAGTTGATAACGACGATAGCGTATAGGTACCTGGCCGCATCAACTCTCCTTGCATTATAATCCTAATACTACGTATATCGCCAAGGCTAACATTCACATCTGTTCCGCGGCCAATAGCATACCTGTTAACAGCCAATTTACTTTTTATAGAAGCGGTTGCCTGCTCTATTGTTTTCCCTGCCACATTTAAAATACCTACCCCCGGTATATTAATGTTACCTTCCGGCGTTACCGTAAGAGACCAATTTGCAACTGAGTTTCCGTAGACTGTTACTTGTAGTTTATCTTCGGGACCTACAATGTAATTTAACGGTGTAGCCATTTTTAAGTTAGGCTGAAAATTTTTGGCTCCACTATTTTTAAATAAGCTTGATCCGAATATTTTAGGCATAAGTTCCTTAAATATGTCCAACCGTTCGTTTTGCCTTACCACCGTGGCAGAATCTGAGCGATAGTCTCTTCTGTTGTTTGACATCCGGCCGGATGAGTCAACATTATTATTTCCTTGGGTCACCACGGAATACGAGCCATCTTTTTGTCTTATATCGTTAACACGACTTTGTAATTTCTGCATTTGGTTTGCAGGTACACCCCGGCTTTGCGCCATCTGCATTAGTTGATCGTCATTATACCCCTGTGCACGGGCCAATTGCATAAACTCTCGTATTTTTGCATCCGAGAGATCGTCAACGTTTAAGCTCGATAAATTTTGAGAAAGCGATTGAGCCCGGAGTGGCTGGTATATTCCAAAAAATGCGATAATAAGAATTATAAAAAGTATTGGTTTATTCATATCGATATATGCATGCAACAGTGCGCCTGCGATAGGTTTATTTAACTTGCGCAAAAATAATTAAATTATACAAGATACGTCCTTTTCCATTCATTATTATAATCTTCCGTCTACTAAACTTCTATCAAGTACTCCTTTTATATCAAACAAAACGGAAGCTTTGCTCATTTTCAGTGACTCAAAGTCGAGCTCAACGAACTGATTGTGGGCAACCGCAAGTACAATGGCGTCAAATTTGCCTTGTAGTTCACCAAAGCTTTTTACTGTCTTCACCCTATATTCATTCCAAACTTCTGTAGGTGCTGCCCACGGGTCCAACACCTGGCATTTAGCTTCAAACTCTCTAAATACCTTAATTATATCAGTTACGCGTGTATTACGTACATCGGGACAATTTTCTTTAAATGTAAACCCAAGTATTAAAACATTTGCATTTTTTACGGCAATGTCTTTTTTTACCATTAGTTTTATTACCTCTAAAGCAACATAAGTTCCCATGCCGTCGTTTAACCTGCGGCCTGCCAAAATTATTTCGGGATGATAACCAGCTTCTTGTGCCCTCTGCGCAAGGTAATACGGGTCAACCCCTGTGCAATGTCCGCCTACTAAACCTGGTTTAAAATTTAAAAAATTCCATTTTGTTCCTGCCGCTTCCAAAACAGCCCTTGTATCAATATCAAGCAAAGAAAATATTTTTGCAAGTTCATTAACAAAAGCTATGTTAATATCTCGTTGTGAATTTTCTATCACCTTACATGCCTCGGCAACTTTTATTGAGGGTGCTTTATGCGTGCCCGCTGTTATTATTGATCGGTATAGACAATCAACAAATTCAGCCGCTTCTTGAGTCGATCCTGATGTAACCTTTAAAATATTGGTAAGTGTATGAATTTTGTCGCCCGGGTTAATACGTTCGGGCGAATAGCCAACAAAAAAATCACCATTAAGTTTTAAATTAGAAACTGATTCCAATATAGGAACACATATCTCTTCGGTTGCCCCCGGAAACACTGTAGACTCATATATAACCACGTCTCCAGCTTTTAATACACTACCGATAAGTTCACTTGCATTTTTTAACAAGCTAAGGTCTGGTCTATTATATTGATCAGTTGGGGTTGGCACACATATAATATACACATTGCAATGTGCTATTTCGTCTACTTTTGATGTAAAGAAAAGCCCTTGATTTGCTGTATCATTAAGCTTAACAGCATTTAAACTGTCAATAGTTACTTCAAGAGTATTGTCAATGCCTTGTTTTAACGCATTGATTCTCTCCTTTTTTTTATCAAATCCTATAACGGGAAATTTTTTTGCGAATTCAACCGCCAAAGGAAGACCAACATAACCTAATCCTATTACTGAAATGCTTATGTCCTTTAATTGTTTAAAGCCGTTGCTGGTTTGAATTATTTGCTGATTAAGCATCATTAACAGAGTTTCATATAATAGACAGCTTGCAAATATATATTTTTTGACGACTTATTAATCAGCGTATTTTTGCTTTATTGATGTCTAAAAACTACAAACTTCGGCGGTTGCCTTCCGCCTTGTAAGTTTTTTTAATGCAACTTTACAGTAAGCTACTTCAATTTTAAGAGCTCTAAGTCATCATCCATAAACAATAATTACAAAAAGATATGGCAATATTCCAGTAGTAATTTGAGAAATGTTTGCGTTACCCTCGGCCGCTTTGTGAATGTCAATATACTTCGAGTTTAGAGTGAAGCTTTATTATCTGCTTACATCTGCAGAAAGTTAAAATGCATTTTTATCGCCTCTAACGCTATTCCAAACCGTTAAAAAAATAATTTTCAAATCGAGTAAAAAAGACCAATTTTCTAAATACCATACATCTGCCTCTACACGCTTCAACATAGCATCTGTAGTCTTTGTTTCGCCGCGTAACCCTTTTACCTGCGCCCAACCTGTGATTCCTGGCTTTAAAAAATGCCTGATCATAAAAGTATCTATCAATTCGGCATATTGCTCGGTGTGACTTATCATATGCGGACGGGGTCCTACTACAGACATATTACCAATAATTACATTAAAAAATTGTGGCAGTTCATCAATGCTTGTACGTCTGATGAAGGCTCCTATCTTGGTTATACGATCATCCTCTCTCGTCGCTTGCCTCTTATCAGAGTCACGGTTCAATTTCATGCTCCGGAATTTATAACACATAAATGGCTTATTATCACGCCCTGAGCGTAATTGTGTGAAAAATACCGGCCCCTTTGACTCAAATTTTATAAAAAAAGCCAGTATTGGAAACAACCAGCTAAATAAAAACACAATAACAAATATGGCAAACACTATATCAAACAAACGCTTAATAAATCTATTAAGCATATTCTCTAAAGGCTCAGGCCTAACTGAAATCACCGGTATATTACCGAAACTTTGAATTAGCACTGGCTTTATACCATAATCGTAATATTCAGGTACAAATCTAAAACGGATTAAATTTTTATCTGCGTCGCTCATCAATTGCTCAATCTTAGTTTTTTCTGAAACTGGTAAGGCACAAAAAATTTCGTCTATCTTGTTATTTAGCACATAATTTATCGAATCGCGCGTGCTTCCTAAATACATTGCACTGTCAGCAATTCCTTGAGGATTATCGTCAAAAAATCCTACAAGATTATACCCAAGTCCTGAGTTACTTCTAAAATATTCCTGCAAATCGCTTCCTACCCGGCCAGATCCAATGATCACAACGTTGCGTGAGTCATATAGACGGGCGCGATCACTCTTTCTAATGCTAAGAAACACCAGTTTCCATACACCTAATAAAATTCCGAACAAAACGGAAGAATACTGAAGGTAGCCGGTCGTAATAAAATAAGTTTTAGTGCCTATAATTATTACTATAAAACATATAATACTTAAAAAAATAATATAAGTTTTGATAACATTACGATAAGTTTTAATTGAATCCTTATTTAAAACCTGCTCGTATAAACCTGTTAAATTGGCAGATAGCAACCACGTAAAATTAAACACGAGTACTATGGGTAAATAATTAACATTATTCATCCAAAAAACGTATTCTTTTCCTTCAAAGTAGTACGCCAAAACCATGGCGACATTTAAGCTTATATAATCAAAGGTTAAGTTGATTGCTTTAATAAATGTCAGGTACCTATGATTCATAAATTGGGTGTTTCAGATTATAGCGATATGTTAAATAAAAATCGGTTATTGAATTATCGCTTTTTCGCATAAAAATATAAAAACGTTGCAATAGTCACAGCTAAATTCTTTAACATCGGTGATGGTCTGGCGTATTGAGACATATATAATCTTATAAAAGCTGATAGTTAAGTATGTTTCCACTTTTAAAATAATTAACAGTTTTTGCTTATTATAAAGTTGAACCAATTGACCTAATATTAAATCCAATGGTTCGGAGCTCGTCGACATCAAGTATATTCCGACCATCAAATATTTTAGCGGGCTTAAGCATGCTGTCGTATATCCGCTGCCAGTCGTAGGTTTTAAATTCATCCCACTCCGTTAATATGGCTATAGCGTGTGTATCTCTACAAGCTTCATAAGGATCAGGATAACATGATACACCTTTTGCGTTTTGATCGGGACTGCGCGTACCCAAGTAATTTAAATCCACAATAACCTGGCTTTCAATTACTTTAGGGTCGTATACCTTAATTTCTGCTTGTTCATTCAACAACAAATCGGCTACGTAAATAGCAGCGGACTCGCGTGTATCATTAGTATCCTTTTTAAATGCCCATCCTAAAAAAGCTATTTTTTTGCCAGACACCGTGTTATATAAATTCCTTACTATGTTAACAGCAAATCTCTTCTTCTGATGGTCGTTCATAATAATTACCTGCTCCCAGTAATCCGCTACTTCTTGTAACCCGAATGAACGGGAAATATAAACCAGGTTCAAAATATCTTTTTGAAAACACGAGCCTCCAAAGCCAACAGATGCCTTTAAAAATTTTGGTCCAATCCGACTATCAGTACCAATAGCTCGTGCTACTTCACTTATATCCGCCCCGGTTTTTTCACAAAGTTCTGATATTGAATTGATAGATGAGATACGTTGTGCTAAGAATGCGTTGGCAACCAGTTTAGACAATTCTGACGACCATACGTTAGTAGTTAATATTTTATCTCTGGGTATCCAGTTAGCATAAACTTCAACGAGTGCTTCCATAGCTTGCTTACCTTCCTGGGTAAAATCTCCGCCTATCAGTACGCGATCGGGCGCAAAGAGATCTTCAACTGCAGTACCTTCAGCTAAAAACTCAGGGTTTGACAATACTTGAAATTTAACACCGTTGCCCGCATTTTGCAAAATATCTTTGACCGCCTCTGCGGTGCGTACCGGCAATGTAGACTTTTCAACAACTATTTTGTCAGTGGTTGCTACCCTGGCTATTTGCCTTGCGCATAATTCAATGTATTTTAGATCGGCACCCATGCCTTTACCGCTTCCATATGTCTTGGTAGGCGTGTTTACGGAAATAAATATGACCTCAGCTTCGAGTATTGCTTTGTCTACGTCGGTCGAAAAAAACAGATTACGACCGCGAGCTTCGGCAACCACTTCACTTAAACCAGGTTCATAAACCGGAATGTTATTAGTGTCTGCATCATTCCATGCAGCAATGCGGGCTTCGTTCAGATCTACTACTGTTACTTTAATATGAGGACATTTTTTTGCAATAACAGCCATAGTTGGCCCCCCAACGTAACCAGCCCCAATACAGCAGATGTTCTTAACAGACATAAATATTTTTTTCCTTTTGGTAAAATAAAAGTTCAGGAGTTATTATCTGCTTATCAAAGCTTCAATATAAGTAGTGAAACAAATATAAAAAAAGTATGGATTTATTGTCAACTATTTAAAATCAAAAAGCCGAAACATGTACTACAGAAAACAAACACCTTACGGCCTACTTCATTCATTAATACATTTGTATAATTACTTTGTTATCAAAAGGCGGCTAATCGGACTTCGAAAGCTTTACAATCTCTGATAAAGTAGCATTCTTTAAAGTATTAACAGTCTGTGCGCGTAACTCAGCAAAAACTTTACGTATGCCACATTTTGCTTCATCTTTGCATTCATCACATCGCCTGTAATACTTATAAGTAACACAAGGCAGTAAAGCTATCGGGCCATCAAACAAACGCATAACATCCGCAACATTTATTTCGTCTGTGTTTTTAGATAAACAATATCCGCCTTCCTTGCCTTTTTTACTGTTAACCATTCCACTCCTTCTTAATTCCAACAATATAGCCTCTAAAAACTTTCGAGATATATTCTCGCTGGCAGCAATTACACTGATGGGTATGGCTTCATTTTGAGGTTGGCTTGCCAAATACACCAAAGCGTTTAACGCATATTTTGTTCGTTTGGAGATCATTTAGATATAAAATATTATTAATTAGGTTAAAGTTAATAATTGTAAGATATAAACCTTGCTTATTATAACCGCTTGTCCATTACAGCCGCAAGTGTAATTAAAATGGATAAAAAGGATATTAAATATATATTTGCCCATTAAACTCATAGAATTAATATGGTATCTAAACTAAATACCGCCGAAGTATTGCACTTTCTTTTAATTTTAAGCTTAATGCTTGTTGCGGCACGTGTGTTCGGCGAAATTTGCAGAAAGCTTAAACAACCATCAATTGCAGGCGAAATATTGGCTGGTATATTGCTGGGGCCATCTGTTTTAGGAAGTGTTTTTCCAGGCATTTTTAATGATCTATTTGTGTCTGAGCCAAGAGCATATGGTGCATTTGATGGCATTGCCAACGTTGGTATCATATTATTAATGTTTATTGCTGGGTTTGAGGTTGATTTAAAGCAAATACGCGCTAATGGTAAACAAGCGGCAAGTATAAGTTTAATGGGCATTATATTCCCTTTTGCTGTTGGGTTTGCAGCCGTTTGGTTGTTTTATGATAGGGTTTTTGTCACAGAAAATGGCAATCAGCTTTTAACAGCTTTATTCTTTGGTACGGCACTATCAATTACCGCCCTATCTGTTATCACCAAAATACTTATTGACCTTAATTTGCTCAAGACCAAAATAGGAAACCTGGTGGTAACCTCGGCCATGATAGACGATTTTTTGGGCTGGATATTATTTTCATTCATTATCGGAATGATGAATACCGGCAAGGAAGAGGGGTCATTCAGTTCAGCGCTAATGGTGCTGGCCTATATATTATTTATGTTAACTGCGGGGCGGTGGTTAATAAATAAACTATTGTCTGTGGCGCAAAAACATCTCAAAATTGGAAGGGTAATTACATTAGCCATTTGCTTATGCTTGCTGAGTGGTATAGTTACTGAATACCTGGGCATAAGAGCCGTTTTTGGTGCCTTTTTAATGGGAATAGCTATTGGCGACTCCGTTTTCTTTACCGAACGCCATAAATTGATATTACATCAATTCACTGTTAATATTATTGCGCCCTTGTTTTTTGCTTCAATAGGATTAAGGTTAAACTTTGTTACCGATTTTAACCTGGAAATTGTGTTGATAATACTAGCGGTTGCCTTCATTGCTAAGTTGGTTGGAGCTGGTTTAGGATGCAAAATGAGCGGTATGAATAATAATGAATCGCTTGCAATAGCATTTGGGATGAATGCACGGGGGGCACAGGAGATCGTTTTAGGGATGTTGGGCGTACAGGCAAAGTTAATAAGTGAACAGGTTTTTGTTGGCTTGGTGGTTATGACTGTTTTATCTGTGGTGATTTCCGGCCCGGCCATGCGCTATTTTTTTGTAAAAGAGCAGAAAAGGCTGGGAAATGATGATGCTTTAGCTCATCCCGAAAAAAAAATAGGCGCCTTTTAGGGCACCTGCTTTAAATGTTAACCGAATAATTAAACTACTCTCTACTTATTACACTGTATATATTGTACCGGCTGCAACCGTTTCATTAGTTGCTTCATCAATTAAAATCAATGAGCCTGTAATACGGTTTTTGCTATATTCATCAACTAAAAGCGGCTGGGTTGTTCGTATCCGCACACGTGCCATATCGTTCATTTTAATAGTAACGTCGCCTTCCACTTTTTCCATTGTATTTATATCAAGCTTGTACGTTATCTCCTTTATCATCGCCATCACTTCGCGCGAGGTGTGCTTTAGATAGTACTTTGCTCCCGGCCTTGGGCCTGTAGAACGCATCCAGCAAAGCATAACGTCCAGATCTTGACTAACTTCGGGCAAGTTTGTTGATTTTACTATCATATCGCCGCGGCTAACGTCTATATCGTCTTCTAATGTTACTGATACAGACATTGGCACAAACGCTTCCTCTATAGGACCGCTAAATGTATCAATGGATTTAATTTTTGACGTCAATCCTGATGGCAATATAGTAATATCATCTCCGGTTCTGAGTATCCCACCCGCCATTCGGCCTGCATATCCTCTGTAGTCATGGTATTCTGTAGCATGAGGCCTTATAACGGTTTGCACTGGAAAGCGAACATCTTCATGATTATAGTCGCTGCTGATATGTATAGTTTCAAGTGTGTTCAGTAAGCTTGAACCTTCGTACCATGGCATATTTTCAGACCGGTTCACCACGTTATCCCCGTTTAGCGCGCTCATGGGGATATACCTTATATCATTAATATCCAATTTGCTTGCAAATTCATGGTACTGTTCAACTACCCGGTTAAATACATCTTCGGAATAATCTACCAGATCCATTTTGTTAATACAAACAACAACATGCGGTATTTGCAATAACGATGCAATGTATGAATGTCTACACGTTTGCTCAATTACGCCATGGCGCGCGTCAACAAGTATTAATGCCAGATTAGCAGTTGAAGCACCCGTTACCATGTTGCGTGTGTATTGAATATGCCCAGGCGTATCCGCTATAATAAACTTACGTTTAGGAGTAGCGAAGTAACGATAGGCTACATCAATAGTAATACCTTGCTCCCGCTCAGAGCGTAAACCATCGGTAAGCAAACTCAAATCAACATGTTGCAAACCTTTACGCTCGCTTGATTTTCTTACGGCCTCAAACTGGTCTTCAAAAATCGATTTTGAATCGTACAGTAAACGGCCAATTAATGTACTTTTTCCGTCGTCAACACTTCCCGCGGTAGTAAAGCGTAATAGTTCCATATATTATATATTGTACACGGTAAGCATTTACTTATCCGCGTATTGCATTAATTTTTATGATAATTTTTAAAAATATCCTTGGCGCTTCCTGTCTTCCATTGAGGTATCAGAACGCTTATCATCGCTTCGGTTTCCGCGTTCTGTACTTCGCGTGCCCGCAACTTCCATTACAATTTTCTCTAACGTATCGGCTTCTGACTCTATACCGCCGGTAATGGTGATATCGCCAAGAGTCCGAAAACGCATCAGTTTATTTTCCACCTTCTCGTCTTCGCGCAACGTTGTAAATTCCGATACAGGCAACCATGCGTCGTCTCTATAAATAACGTCGCGCCTGTGTGCAAAATAAAGAGACGGGATGGCTATATTTTCATGGAGGATGTAATTCCATACATCCATCTCTGTCCAGTTACTTATCGGGAATACCCTAAAATGCTCACCCATGCGTTTGTGTCCATTAAATATGTTCCACAATTCAGGCCGTTGGTTCTTTGGATCCCACTGACCAAAATCGTCACGGTGAGAGAAAAACCGTTCTTTTGCACGAGCTTTCTCTTCATCACGGCGGGCGCCTCCAATTGCGGCATCGATTTTATTTCGTTCAATAGCATCAAGCAGCGTAACAATCTGAAGTTCGTTTCTGCTGGCATTTAACCCAGTTTCCTCAACAGCCCTGCCATTATTAATAGCTTCCTGAACGGAGCCAACAATTAATTGTACACCGATATCTTCAACTAGCTTATCTCTGAAAACCATTGTTTCGGGGAAATTATGACCGGTGTCAATGTGTATTAATGGCATAGGCACCCGTGCCGGCCAAAAGGCCTTTCGGGCCAAATGAGTAACAACTATTGAATCTTTACCTCCCGAGAATAAAATGGCTGGCCTATCAAACTGCGCCACAACCTCTCTGATTACATAAATAGCTTCCGCCTCTAACTCCTGAAGATGGTTAAGATAATATTTCTGCATTTTTAGCTTAATGATAATTTTGGTAAAATAGCCTCCAAAATGGCATGAACCAACTGATTTAACGGTTGATCATGAGTGTTAATTTCTAAGTCGGGGCTTTTAGGAATTTCAAATGGAGAGTTCACTCCGGTAAAATTGGTTATTTCACCATTACGCGCTTTCTGATACAGGCCTTTAACATCCCGTTGCTCACATATCTCTAATGGTGTATTCACAAATATTTCAAAAAAATTACTTTCTAACAGGTTTCTTATCAATTGCCTGTCTTTTATAAACGGCGACACAAAGGCAGCTGTCACAACAAGTCCTGCGTCACACATTAGCTTGGCCACTTCGCCTATTCGCCTTAAATTTTCTATTCTATCAGACTCGGAGAAACCCAGATCGCTACTTAAACCTTTCCTGATATTGTCACCGTCCAAACTGAACGTCCTTATTCCCTTAGTATAAAGTTCGCGTTCAAGTGCATTTGCCAGTGTACTTTTGCCAGACCCGGATAAGCCGGTAAACCACACACACAACGCCCTGTGTCCATTCATCCTCTCCCGATCATTTTTGCTTATATGATACGCCTGATTTACAAGATGAATCTTTTCTTTCATGCAAACGTTGATAAAATACACATCGGTTTTACCTTTTTACTTGATTGCAAATCAAATATTTTATCAGGGTTTTAAAAAAAATCAGATAGGCTGCAAATATATTCTTTTTTTAAATAGTTTCGTAGGAACCTAAAAGTAGTATAAAATCAATGCTAAAACCGATATGTTAAGCCCAGCTCACCGTGGAAATTGTATACGCTGTTATTAGGTATATAGTAATTATCCGGCGCATAGTTTTTTAAAATCCATTGATAGTTGTATGATTTTATATTTTGCAGTTTAGCATTAAAAATCAAGTTCTTATAGTTCCACTCTCCTTGTAACGAAAAGGCTAAATC
>CAMLFI010000035.1 GCA_946479225.1 uncultured Mucilaginibacter sp.
CATCTTTGGCATCGCTCAGTTTTTGAATACCAATACCTTTATGGTCTATGGCCAGTTGTGCCATATTAGGCTCCATAACTTCGCCTTTTATGGTAAACGAGCCATTAACTATATCGGCAGAGTCTAACGTTTGGTTAGCGCCAAATTTATATATCAAATAAGCTTTGGCAGGGACATTCAGGTTGCCAACTTTACCATTAACCGTAAATTGTGGGTTAGCAGTTTGCGCTGTTGCAAACAGGGGTAGCGCGGCCAGCGCCAGGAACCATCTCTTCATCAAAATCAAATTGTTTTCTACATAACGTGCAATCGGCTCTGCAATTGCGCTATCAGGTTAATTTTTGGTAGGTGCGCCACCAAAGATCAGGCATTTCGCCCGATACCGCGGTTGTATAATCGTCATACCGGCATGGTACCAAATGGAAACGCTCGTTCAATGATCCCCCGGTTGGGTAGGGCACCTGCATCCACCACCTATCGGTTTTTTTGCTTTTTACAAACACCAGCTCATGATCATCGTGCTTTAAACTGGTTTTATAAATAAGGTACTGCGATTTAGGATTAAGCGGGAAATCTTTTTTGCGGTTATAAAAGCCATCAATAAAATACCATATCATTTGCGCCAACAGCGTGGCGGTTTGGCCGTTACTGTCATAAGCAGGGTTAAACTCATAAAAACCAATTGAGCTAAGCTTATCATTTATGCCTGCGTAGCGGCACATCTGGCAGGCCTCTTCCCCATAAAAACCATTGGGGCCGGCATTGGTATTACCCATAGCATCTGATGACCGTATCGAGCCCATATCAAAGCTGATCATATTGGCATTACGGATAATAGGCTCTGTAACGGCAACTTGTCCACTCAGCTCTCCCAAGCGGTGGGTATCAAAGTAGAGTTTCTCCATCACCCGCAGGCTATCCTGACTGGTGTAATAGGTTTGATAACCCAGGTTACTGTAATTGAACAGGAAATTGGGCTCGTGTAAAAATATTTTTTGAAGGTAGGATGCTGATGTTGTTTCTATCGTTTCCGGATAGTCATCGTCATCCAAATCAAAGCGTGGATCAATTATAACCAGGTCGACTTTTTGCTCCAGCGTCTCGTAAGCCAGGTATTGCGCATAAGTGAGGTCCTGTCCGCCGCCGATGATAACCGGCAGAATATCTTTTTTTATCAGCTCGTTCACCACTGTTTTAAGCGCGAAATAGGTATCAACAACCGTTTCGCCTTGCTTTATATTGCCGAGGTCCACAATTTTTGTATCGTAGCCCCCTTGGTTAAGTAGATAAAGCTTTTCGCGCACGTAATCAGGCCCAAGCGCACAGCCGGAGTTGTTTACCGCGTTACGATCTTCCTGCACACCAATAATGGCTATGTCTGCCCCTTGCTCTATATCCGGAAAGTTATCAGCAAAACTCTCGATCTTACTACCTAAATGACTGGTGTAATAACCGTTTTTCGGAAGGATTTTATCAAGATCAACAGGAGAAAAAAAATCGGACAGGGACATATTTGATGTGCAAATGTGTGGATGTGCAAATATGCAGATTTTTTGTAGATGTGCAGATATGCGAATGTGCAGATGTGCGAATGTGCACAGTTTTTTTTCTGCGAAATTTAAAGTGAACTTCACGTAATTATCTGCATGCCCATCCATCTGTACATCCGCTTGCATATCCGCCCATCTATCTGCACATTTGCACATCCGCATATTTGCACATCGAAACAATGATACTCATTACCGGCGCAACAGGTTTTTTAGGGGCAGAAGTTGCCAAACAGTTAGCCCAAAAAGGCGAGGCAATTCGTTGCACCAAACGGAAAAGTTCCGCTATCCCGGCTTTGTTGCAGCCTTCTAAAGCTATTGAATGGGTAGACGCCGATATGCTGAATATTGCCGCCCTTGAGGACGCTTTTATTGGTGTAACTAAGGTTTACCATTGCGCTGCCTGGGTGTCGCTTAAACAGGCGGATAAAAAGCAAATGATAAATGCTAATATCAATGGTACCGCTAATGTGGTTAACCTTTGTTTGGATAATAGCGCGCGATTGGTGCATGTAAGTTCAATCGCAGCCGTTGGATACGCTAAACCGGGAGAACTCACTACCGAAGAGCATCAGCTGGATGTTAATTTAGAAGACGATGGTTACGCGATATCAAAACTGGAAAGCGAGATGGAGGTATGGCGCGGCATTGCCGAGGGGCTCAGTGCTGTTATTGTTAATCCATCGTTGATTATTGGACCGGATGCTGGCACCAAAGGCAGCGGACAATTATTTGAGGCCGTACGCAAAGGCTTGAAATTTTATACCGAAGGCGTAGCCGGTTTTGTTGATGTGCAGGATGTTGCTAAGTGCATGATAGCTTTAATGGAAAGCGGCATAACTGCTGAACGATACATTATAAGCGCGGAAAACCGCAACTATAGGGAATTAACCACAGAAATTGCCGGATGCTTTAATGTAGCACCACCCACCATGTACGCCAAACCCTGGATGATGGAAATTGGCTGGCGACTGGCACGCTTTGTCTCACTATTTACCGGGAAGCCACCATTTTTAGATAAGATAGCCGCGCAGGCGGCTAGCCAGGTGCGCAATTTTGATAACAACAAAATAAAGCAGGCAATTGGTATTGAGTTTAAGCCAGTGAGTGAAACGGTGAAGGAGATTTGTAAACGGCTTAACCCCCTATCCCCCTAAAGGGGAATTATAAGCCAATTGAATATCCGCAAGAGTTCGCCCTTTAGGGGGCTAGGGGGCAAACTCCAGCTTCCCCATTCTCCTCATATTTTGCTTGATAAGCGCCTGCCGGTGTCTGACATAATTGCTTGGGCTAGTAGCCGACCAACGTAGTGGACTCGGTAAAATAGAAACTATAGCTGCACACTGCGACCGGGTAAGGTCCTTGGCATCTTTATGAAAATAAGCCTGTGAGGCGGCCTGTACGCCGTAAATACCGTCGCCCATTTCAATTACATTAAGGTAAACCTCCATAATGCGCTCTTTGCTCCAGAATATCTCTATCAGCATAGTAAAATAGGCTTCAAAACCCTTACGGATCCAGGAGCGGCCAGACCATAAAAAAACGTTTTTAGCTGTTTGCTGGGTTATGGTGCTGCCACCAATAACTTTTTTACCCTTCATGTTCTTTTTGGCGGCGCGCTCAATGGCGTTAAAATCAAAACCATGGTGGGTTAAAAAAGCCCCGTCCTCGCCGGCAATGGCAGCCCGGGGCATATTGGGCGACATCTCATCAAGATCCCGCCATTCTTTATCTATCTTCCAGTCTTTACCATCGGCTTTGCGCTCAAATCCGCGTGTTATCATCAGCCATGTAACCGGCGGATTAATAAAGCGATAGGCTATAACGCCTAACACACTCAAACCAATAAAAAGGATAAGGGCGAGTTTAACAAAGCGCCATATTAATTTGCCGAGGCCTTTCATGCAGCTAAAATATCTGATTAATCCGAAATTCTATCACAAAGCCAAAAAATGAATTAACGTGCCGGTCTTGATGACCTTCCGCTCATGCTGCCTTCTTTGCGTGGGGCATTGCCGCTTGGCTTACGGTCGCCGCGGCCAAAGCCACGACTGCGTTTTTGGCCACCACCGCCACCACCACCACCAGACTTGCCGCCTTTAGCAGCAGGTTGTTGGCCCAAGGCTATGCTTTTAGGGCTCATAGGGTAGGGATGCGCATCGTTAAGCGGAATTTCCTTGCCTATCAGTTTATGGATATCTTTTATGAAAGCTATCTCTTCCTGATCGCAGAAGGAAAGCGCTATTCCATTTGCACCTGCACGGCCGGTACGGCCAATACGGTGTACATAAGTTTCGGGAATGTTAGGTATCTCGTAGTTAATAACGTGAGTAAGCTCGTCAATATCAATACCGCGCGCGGCAATATCAGTAGCAATTAAAACACGCGTTGTACGCGCTTTAAAATTTGCCAAAGCACGCTGCCTTGCATTTTGCGATTTGTTACCATGTATAGCCTCGGCAGTAACGCCAATTTTATGCAGGTCCTTCACCACTTTATCAGCACCATGTTTGGTGCGGGTAAATACCAGGGCGGTTTTAATATCTCTGTCTTTTAATATATGCGCAAGTAAAGAGCGTTTATCATTCTTCTCTACATAATACAATTCCTGCTGAATGGTATCAGCTGTTGATGATACCGGCGTAACCTCAATCCTTTCGGGGCGGGTTAAAATGCTATCAGCAAGCGCTTGTATCTCTTTAGGCATAGTTGCCGAAAAGAACAGCGTTTGCCTTTTTGAAGGCACTTTGGCTATTATCTTCTTAACATCATGCACAAAACCCATATCCAGCATACGGTCGGCTTCATCCAGGATCAATATTTTTATATGATCGAGGCGGATATAGCCCTGGTTCATCAGGTCTAATAACCTGCCCGGCGTAGCTGTTAAAATATCAACACCACGGCGTATCATATCTACCTGCGGGTTTTGCGAAACGCCACCGAATATTACTGTATGTTTAAGGCCTGTATGCTTTCCGTAGGCCGCAAAACTCTCATTGATTTGAATGGCCAGCTCGCGGGTTGGCGTTAATATTAAGGTCTTTATTGTTTTTTGCTCTTTGTGTTGCAGTTTGTCTTTATACAATGTCTGCAAAGTTGGTATAGCAAATGCGGCAGTTTTACCGGTTCCGGTTTGGGCGCAACCTAACAAGTCGCGGCCTTGTAATATAATGGGGATTGCTTGTTCTTGTATTGGGGTGGGGGTTGTATAACCCTCGGTTTTAAGAGCCTTTAAAATAGGCTCAATTAAATTTAAATTTTCAAATGACATGTATTGTATCTTATTATTAGATGCTAACGCGATTGCATAGCGGATCTGAAGAGTCTCTCGTCGTGGAAATGATCAAAACCGTAAAGCTAACGGGTATTATTTTTTTGCAAAGATACGGTTTTAATTCGGATGTTAGAATTGAGTGAAACCAACTGCCGTTTTCACAGTTATAATCTAAATTGATAATCATGCCCGAACTACCCGATCTCCAAGTATTCGCCCGTAACCTGAACAAATTGTTCAAAGGCAAAACTTTAGATAAAATTGAAGCACCTAACCACAAAAAACTTAATGTTTCTGTTAAAGAATTAAAGGACGCGCTTGAGGGACAAGAGCTGACCAATGTTAAACGCGTGGGTAAAGAACTGCATTTTGAATTTGGTAAACACGTGCTAGGTCTGCACCTTATGCTGCATGGTCAGTTCCACGCTTTTGAGAACAGCAATGAAAATAAATATACAATCGTCGAGCTGCTTTTTAAAGGCGGAAATGGCCTTGCGCTAACCGATTACCAGGGCGCCGCCACACCTACGCTTGATCCGGAAGAGAAAGATGTTCCCGATGCTTTGGATGTAGACATAGCTTATTTGAAAGGGAAACTGAGCAAGAAACGTTCGCCTGTCAAAACGGTGTTGATGGATCAAAAGGTTCTAAGAGGTATAGGTAATGCTTATGCCGATGAGATATTGTGGCATGCACGGATCTCACCGTTCTCACCAGCTAATAAGTTACCCGATACTGCAATCAGAAAATTGCTCAACTCCATTAAAGATGTGCTTGAAGATGCCGAAAAACAGATCATCAAACACAACCCCGATAGCATCAGCGGCGAAGTGCGCGATTTTCTAAAGGTGCATCTGCCTAAACAAAAACAAACATCAACAGGTGCAGCTATCCATCAAAAAGAATTGGGTGGACGCGGCACTTATTATACTGACGAGCAGGAGTTGTTTGAGTGATCAGGCGATTTACTTCTTGTCAGTTGTACTATTCTGTCTTAAACTGCGTTTTAAGTAGAACAACAACATAAGGATGTCAATTACCTACACATCATATCGCCACAAACAAACCGCATCTGCAAAAAGCAGTTCGCATAATATTGTCTTGCGATATTTTGTATGTTGTTTTCGGCTTAACTTAGACTATGCTTTTCTTCAAAGTAGTAAGGACTTTATCAGTTAAGCCCCGGCCATAAATGGTTTGGGGTCAGTTTAAACGCTCGTTTTACTGACTTACACTTACTGATAAATTAACCACCATGAGAAAACGCTTTCAGCTTACATTAACCATTAACAATTTTAAATTGTTGATGAAACACTATTTTTCAAAAGGGATTTCTGTTTTTAACAAACGCAGATTGTTTAGCGAGTTAAACGATGCAAGTATTGTTAAGGATGATAATTTGCCACTCAACATTGTGCAGCCCGGATCTAAGGTGCTGGTGCGCAACATTAGCAAGCGCCAAACTTACAGGGTACACATTGTACATGAAAACCAGGATGCGGGCAACTTAAATAAAATACCGGTTACAGATCCTCTTTCAATAGCTTTATTAGGTTACGCAAGGGGCCATCGTACGGAGTGGGAAATGCCTGATGGCGTGCATCAATTTGAGATCGTGTCGGTTAGTTGATATTAAAATCGACAGAGCACACCAACTAGCTTTAGAAAACCTGGTGTTCATTGCCTTTCTATTTAACGGTTGTGCTTATCAGTCGGCCTTTAAACTACGCACTGGATTACTTAATGCGGCTTTAACCGATTGATAACTGATGGTTAACAAGGCAACAATAATGGCAAGAGAACCCGCAACAGCAAATATCCACCAGTTAAGTTCTATACGGAAGGCATAGTTGCCTAACCAATTATCCATTGCATACCAGGCTACCGGAAAAGCAATTACCAATGACAGCAAAACAAGCTTCACAAAATCCTTTATCAAAATTCCAACCACATTGAATACGCCTGCGCCCAATACCCGTCGCACACCAATCTCTTTTACGCGCCTTTGTGTGGCAAAAGTTGCCAAACCAAATAATCCCAAACAAGAAACGATAATTGAAACGATAGAGAATGTATTAAATAAAATCCCCATTCGCTGCTCGGCTATATACAGTTTTGACAGATCCTGGTCAACAAAACCATAAGCAAATGGCGCGGTGGGATAAACTTGGTCAAATATTTCCCTTAATTTCGCAACAACAGGCTGTAGCCTGACCTGATTGGTTCGCAAAACCAAATAGCCTCCGTTATTGGTCTGTTTCATAATAAGCGGCTCTATTGGCTGTTGCACTGGTTTAAAATTGAAGTCCTTTACAACGCCGATGATATAACCCTCATGACCCTTGCTGCTGATTTTTTGACCAACTGCATTTGAAGCGATAAATCCCATTAGTTTAGCCGCCTTTTCATTTACAAGATAATTACTTTCATCTTCTTTAATTTGCTCGTTAAAACCCCGCCCTGCTAGTAAATGCATACCAAAGGTTTGAAGGAACCTGCCATCAATACTAATGTGGGGAAATAGTATCTGTAATTGGGGATCTTTGTTAAGCCAGGTTACGTCATTAGTTGCCGAGGCTAAATTGGTTGGAAGTTGATTGATCAATGTGTAATCTGTAAATTCAGGTACCTGAGCTAAAACAGACTTTAAAGCCCGGTAGTTATTCCTAAGATCACCTATCTTGGGCATTTGCAGATACAATAAATTTTCTTTGTTGTAGCCCATATCGCGGCTCTTTATAAACCTTAGTTGATAGTTTACAACAATGGTACTCACAATCAAAATCGTCGCGATAGCAAATTGGAAAACTACCAATCCGTTTCTTAAATAGGATTTTTGTCCACCGATGATCTTCAAACCTTTTAATACTTTGGATGGACTGAAAGATGACATGACGAAAGCCGGATAGCTGCCGGAGATGATGCCGACTGTAATTGCCAAACCCAACAAGGTTCCCGCCAATTTTATATTTAAGAGTTGAACAGTTAAAGCTTTGCCAGAAAGTTCATTAAAAACCGGAAGTAACAGTATGGACAAGACACAGCTAACTATCATGGATAACAGAGCTACTAATATAGATTCCGTCATAAATTGAGCGATAAGCTGGCCACGTAATGCGCCTATGGTTTTGCGCAATCCCACTTCTTTGGCCCTTTGACTGCTTAGCGCAGTAGAAAGGTTCATGAAGTTAATGCAGGCTAACAGCAGAATGAACAAGGCAACCAGGAAAAATATCGCTACATACTGCTTGTTGCCTTGGCCGTCAACATCCAATACCAAATTAGAATGTAAATGTATTTCTGTGAGTGGTTGGAAAGTAAAGCTGCTTTTAGTGTTGGTACTGTTATTTGACTTGTAGATTGCATCGGTTTGCTGCTCCAGCGTTTTAATAGAGGCAGTGGTAGTTTTAAAACGCTTGTCGAGTTTTACATAGCTGTATGCTGCAAAATTATCCCATACTTGTCCGTTAGATCGGTTGTAGAGGTCAATGGGTAACAGCATGCTAAATTGTAAGTGAGAATTATGAGGAACATTTTTTAATACTCCGCTTACCTGATAATTATGTCCGTCAATATCGTTATCAATATGAATCACCTTCCCGATCACATCGCTTGTTCCGAAATATTTAATAGCAGCTGCTTCGGTGATCACAACACCGTTAGGTCGGGAAAGAACCGAATGCTTTTCTCCATGCAAAAGCGGGTAACTAAAAACCAATAAAAAATTTGGATCTGCGTAATAGATATTTTTTTCGGCAAATTTTTCACTGCCTATTGTAATATTCGCGTTGATCGGTACCACGCGTGTTACTGATTCTACAATAGGCATCTGCTGTTTTATGGCCGCTAATAACGGTGGAGGTGTTACTGCAGCGGGAGTGCCCGATACGTTGGCGGTTATTCTATAGATGTCTGCTGCCTTGTCATTAAACTTGTCATAACTCCGTTCGTCCTGAACCCATAAAATTATCAGTATGCTACAAGCCATACCCGTGCCTAAACCAAAGATGTTGAGCAAAGTAAATAACTTAAACTTGCGAAGGGCGCGGAAAGCCGTGGTCAGATAGTTTTGAAACATAGCGTGTGAATTGATTGTCTGATATGATCTATTTTTATACCATCTTCATAAAAGTTTGATTATAAATACGTTAAGTTCTCTTTTGATAAAGATAGGTGTTCGCTAACGATACATCCAACGTTCGTTTTTGGATTTTTTTAATCATCAACCAAATTAATTGTAATACCAAAATAATTGCGGTACTTTAAGCTTCAGAAACAGCATCAACGAAAAAATGGATAACTCACAGCAAAACACTATCGAAGAATTGGAAAAACCGGCAGCCTCACAAAGGAACGTTATAATAGCCGGTTATGTATTTGCTTTATTGGGTGGGCTGATAGGCGTTTTTATCGGTCAGTATCTGGCGGGCTACAGAAAGACGTTACCCAACGGAGAAGTAGTGTTGGCGCACAGTGACAGCGACCGGAAACACGGCAAGTATATTATGACCATTGGCACTATCATGTTGATAGTTGTTTGCTTTTTGAAGTTGACCCACAAGATTTAGCGTAGCTATGCCTTGCATTTGAGGCTTAAATTTTCCTGATCCACGATGATCCAAAGTGATCCAAAAAAGTGTAAATTTTTGTATTTTTCAACACTCTGATAATTAGGATGTTGCAGCCATTTTACGGCTAATTTTACTGACTTAAAAGTAGTTGTAATATTTTCAGTTAAAAAAATGTAAATATTTACTTATCAGCTATTTATAAAATACTGATCCAACTTTTTTTGCCGGGACGTATATTTTTTGGATCACCCCGTTTTCTTTTATTTTCCAATAAAAAAGGCCCTCCAACCAGGAGAGCCTTTAACTTTTAGCTTTCGCCTTTTACCTCAAAAGCTTATTTCTTATAAGCGTATTTAAAGTTTTTGCCGATAAACTTAGCGCTCTCGCCTAATTCTTCTTCAATACGTAATAACTGATTGTATTTAGCTATCCTGTCTGACCGTGAAGCCGAACCGGTTTTGATCTGACCGCAGTTTAAAGCAACAGCTAAATCAGCAATGGTAGCATCTTCAGTCTCGCCTGAGCGGTGGCTCATTACCGAAGTGTAGCCATTGGTTTGCGCCAATGATACCGCGTTGATAGTTTCGGTTAATGAACCTATCTGGTTTACTTTAACTAAGATAGAATTAGCTGTAGCCGTGTCAATACCTTGCTGTAAACGTTCTGTATTGGTTACAAATAAATCATCACCAACCAATTGTACTTTATCGCCAATTTTGTCGGTCAATATTTTCCATCCTGCCCAATCATCCTCAGCCATACCGTCCTCAATAGAGATAACAGGGTATTTGCGGGTTAATTCAGCAAGATATTCAGCTTGCTCTTCGCTGGTGCGGATAGCGCCTTTTTCACCTTCAAATTTAGTGTAGTCGTATTTGCCGTTAACATAAAATTCTGATGCAGCACAGTCAAATGCAAGGCAAATTTCTTCACCTGCTTTGTAGCCTGCTTTTTCAATAGCCTGCAATATGGTTTCAACACCATCCTCAGTGCCACCAAAGGTAGGAGCAAAGCCACCTTCGTCGCCAACTGCGGTTGATAGGCCACGGTCGTGTAATATCTTTTTTAATGTATGGAACACTTCGGCACCCCAACGCAAAGCTTCAGAGAATGAAGGCGCGCCAACAGGCATGATCATAAACTCCTGGAACGCGATAGGCGCATCAGAGTGTGAACCACCGTTAACGATGTTCATCATTGGGATAGGAAGCGTGTTGGCATTTACACCACCAATGTAGCGGTATAAAGGCTGGCGACTTTCCTGCGCCGCTGCTTTGGCTGCTGCTAATGATACGCCTAAAATGGCGTTAGCACCTAAATTACCTTTATTGTGTGTACCGTCAAGGTCAATCATTATTTTGTCGATGCCGTTCTGATCAAACACATCAACACCTTGCAATTCTTTTGCTATAACAACATTTACGTTGGCAACAGCTTTTAAAACACCTTTACCCAGGTATTTTGATTTATCACCATCGCGAAGTTCAACTGCCTCGTGCGCACCGGTTGATGCTCCGGAAGGAACAGCAGCACGGCCCAAAAAGCCGTTTTCGGTTAACACATCAACTTCGATAGTAGGATTACCGCGAGAGTCAAGTATCTGGCGGGCGTGAACATCAATTATTAAACTCATTTCTATTTTAGGATTAATTTATACTGCACCAAAGTGTAAATTATACACTTAGATTAGTCAAAGATACAAATCTCAAATAAATATGCGCAAAAACTTTAAATATTAACATTTACTTAATATAAAGCTTAGTCGTTTGAGGTCGGTATATGTTCTTTTGCTTTGGCGTGGTTACGAACAATACGATAGTTAATATTAATCGCTAAGTTGTTTTTAGCGCCCGGAGCAGTAAAGTTGTAATTGTACTGGTTGAGCCAGCTTAACTGCACGCTAAGCGACTTATCAAACTGATAACCAAGCCCTGCCGAAAAACGGTTACGCTCAAAATGTGGTGCTTTATTGTTAAAGAAAACCTCATCAAATACGCCAAGAAAGAATGTTCCCGGAAGTACCTTTTTGTTGTTTAATGGTATAACCATGTTAAGGCGGTAACGGAAACGGTTGCGGTAAACCCCATTTACCCAGCGCTGCTCCGCGCGGTAGCGGTGCTCAAATTTCACCCTGTCTAAAAAGCTGTTAATGGTCATTTGCTCCCACATTCTAAACTCAGTGCTCGGTGTAAGCCCAAGGTCATTTTCCCCGGTAACATAGCGCCCTGTACCCAAAAGGACGGTGTAATTGTTAGCTATATCATAGCTGATACCACCTTTGGTTTCTGAGTAAAAGAACTGGTTGAAGAATTCGTTAGACCGTGTTTGCAATTCGACATAAGCGCCCCAGCGGGTAACGCTGTCGCCGGGCATTGTTATTGTCGCTATACCAAATACGCCGGTTTTGTTGTTTTGCGCTTTCGCGGAAAAAGAGATAACTGAGAGGATGAAAAGCAGACCTGCTAACTGCGCTTTAAATTTTACCATGTTAAGTTTGTGTAAATTCTATGCGCAAATGTATTTTGTTAATATTACCTCAACATTAAGTTTTAATCGCTTAATGTTAAGTTTGTGTTAACAATAATTTCAATACTTGCATGGTAATTATATATGAGGATGGGGCTTATGTGTACCACGTGTTATCCTGTAAATAATGGCAAGGGCCACACTGCCTTTAGCTGCTGTATTGGTTGACGTATGGATATATTGATGTGACCAGCCTGTTTGTACCCTTGTTGATTTATTGAACTGATAGCCTACAGTCGCTAAAAAACGGTTACGCTCAAAATGAGGTACCGTATTATTAAACGACATTTCATCATTAACATTAATGTAAAGCGTATTGGGCCCCATTTGGCGGTGCGTTACCGGAAGCAATACACTTAACCTGTAACTAAAGCGGTTACGATAAGCACGATTAAGCCAGCGCTGCTCAACCCTGAAGCGGCTCTCTAAATTAAACCGGTGCCAGTTTTCGTTAATTGTTACCTGTTCCCACA